>JBKJVA010000321.1:0-25780 GCA_046589675.1 Usitatibacteraceae bacterium | reverse complement strand
TCGTTCATCTGGCAACCGAAGGTCTTAATGAAGACCTTTTTGGGCGGGGCGGGAGGTGTGACGGACATTTGACGCTCCTGAGTGCGGTGGGTAAACCGGGCAGTTGCTGAATTCTATTAGTAAAGAAATCGTCTGGAAAATCGAGTCAGAGGCCACACGAGCAGCCAATTTAACGAGGGCAAATGAAAACAGGCCGCAAAAGCGGCCTGTTTTCATGATCTGGTGGCCAATCCCTGATTCGAACAGGGGACCTGCGGATTATGATTCCGTCGCTCTAACCGGCTGAGCTAATTGGCCATTTTTGTGAAAAACAGGTCTTTTCCGTGCTTCCGAAAAGGCGCGAAGTATGGCCCGTAGCGTCATTTTCGTCAAGGCGAACGCGGAGGAAAATTGAGTTGCCAAGGCATATTGCACCGCAACAAAAAGTGGATTATGCTTGCGAACATTTTATTTGTATCCTTAAAGTGCCTTTTTTGCGTTATCCCACAACCCAAGCATCCAAATCTACGATCAAACCGATCAATTTTTGCCGCGCGTCCTTTTGCTAACATCCCAGTATCAGGGAAAGTCGCTGGCACCATCCCATGGATCCCTCTCCTAAAAAACTAAGTGCGCTAACCATTGGCGCGATTGGCGTCGTGTTTGGCGACATCGGCACCAGCCCACTCTATGCATTGAAGGAGTCCTTCAATCCCGCGCACGGCATTCCGCTCAATGAGGGCACCGTACTGGGCATACTGTCGCTGATGTTCTGGTCCCTGATGACCCTGGTGACGGTGAAGTATCTGGTGTTCATGATGCGGGCCGACAACCGCGGTGAAGGCGGCATCCTTGCGCTAACGGCGTTGGCGCAGCGCTGCTATCGTGCCAGCTCGCGGGGGCGGTGGATCGTCACCTCACTGGGTATTTTTGGCGCGGCGATGTTTTATGGTGATGCCGTCATCACGCCCGCGATGACGGTAATGTCAGCGGTCGAAGGTTTGACGCTTTACGCGCCAGCACTGGAGAAGTTCGTGCTGCCGATCACGATCGGCATTCTCATTGGCCTGTTTGCTATCCAGCGGCACGGCACAGCGGTGATTGGCAGATACTTCGGGCCAACCATGATTGTGTGGTTTGCCGTATTGGCAGTGCTCGGCGTCATGCAGATTGTCAGGAACCCGGGCGTGCTGGCGGCCATCAACCCCTATTACAGTTTCTATTTCCTGTTCGAACACCAATTTGCCGCTTTCATCACGCTGGGTGCCGTGGTGCTGTGCGTCACCGGCGGCGAAGCGCTCTACGCCGATATGGGTCATTTCGGCAGACGGCCGATTCGCATGGCCTGGTTCTGGCTGGTATGGCCCGCACTACTGCTCAATTACTTCGGCCAGGGCGCATTGCTACTAGCCGATCCGGCGGCCGCAAAAAACCCTTTCTACCTGATGGTGCCAGAGTGGGGACTGTTGCCGATGATCATTCTGGCGGCGGTCGCGGCGGTCATCGCGTCGCAGGCAGTGATCTCGGGTGCCTTCAGCCTGACCAAACAGGCGATCCAGCTAGGCTACCTGCCACGCTTCAGGATCAGGCATACGAGTGATCGCCAATTAGGGCAAATCTACGTGCCCTTCGTTAATTGGTTCATGCTTATCGCCATCGTCCTGCTAGTGCTGGGATTCAAGAATTCGAGCAATCTCGCCAGCGCCTACGGCATCGCCGTGACTCTCACGATGCTGATCGATACGCTCCTGCTTTATGTCGTGATGACCCGCATCTGGCGATGGAACAAAACATTTGCCCTGGCACTCACGGTCATTTTTGTCGGCAACGACGTGATGTTCCTCGCGGCTTGTCTTACCAAGGTCGTTGATGGCGGCTGGTTCCCGCTGCTAGTGGGCGGCATCCTGTTCACCATCATGAGCACGTGGTGGCGAGGCCGTCAGATCGTGCGCAAGAACTCCAATGAAGGCGCGATGCCGCTCAAGCTGTTCGTGGACTCCATTGCCATGAGTCCGCCGCATAAGGTTGCCGGTACCGGCATCTTCATGACGACCAATCCGGACGGCGTGCCCAACTCAATGCTGCATAACCTCAAGCACAACAAGGTGCTGCACGAACGCGTCATCATCCTTTCCATCGTGATTGAAGATATCCCCTATGTGCCAAAGGAAGATTACGTCTGGATCGAAGATTTGAGTCACGGCTTCTGGAAAATCACCGGTCACTATGGGTTCAAGGAAACGCCCAATATTCCGACGATGCTGGCCGACTGCAAATTACAATCGATGAGCTTTGACATGATGGAAACCAGTTTTTTCGTCAACCGCGAGACACTGATTGCGACCCCCAACGGCGGCATGGCGCTATGGCGAGAGCACCTTTTTGTATGGATGTCGCACTTGGCGGCAAAAGCGTCTGACTATTTCCGAATTCCCTCCAATCGGGTGGTGGAATTGGGTTCGCAGGTAGAGATTTAATAGGTAAACGCTAGCACTGGCGCGGTCTACAGAGCATTTATTCTCCAAAAATGTCATGAATAAACGATCTACGCGCCTGCAATCAACGGTTCCTCCACGTTCCCTGATTGCGATTTTCATGCATGGCACCGTGTTCATTGCAACTGAAAAACACTGTAATAACTTGCGGGTGGGTTTGTCCAACGCCTGCTGCGAATCAGTGAGAAAATCCAGCTTGAACAAGGGCCCACGATTATTGATACCATTTCGCAATGACGGCTTCCAGGAAACTCGTCGATCGGACGCGACGCGCACCAGCAAATGGTCGGTTCGCGGACCTCACGCGAACCCGTGTAGTTTTTTTCGGAAATACTCGACAGACGGGCGCCAGTCGCTTGATCTTCGACACCTTGGTTTGGCGAGACAAAAAACTGATTTGGCGGGAGTTAAACCCTATGCGTAGATTATTCAAGAAAAATCTTCCATGCCGCAAAGAACAATGCATCGCTAATGACGAAGTCCCGCCATGCATAGCTGGCAATCTGGACGTTAGCCAATTTCGCTGTCCGACATCGGTGAAGCTGCGGGAGTCCCTTAACGAAATCAAAGGACAGGGTTACCGGTTCGGCTATACATTTGTGGCCTGGGTCGTGCTGAAAGGGCCGAGTTGCGAATTAATATGCTTCCAGAGTGAACCGGACGCGGAGGAACTCAAGCAACGGTATGGCGAGAGCTTGATTGCCATAGTCCCTATCTGATCAATATGCTCTCTTGCTTTTACTTTCGGATTTGGTACCAGGCTCATGCATCATTCATTGGTTGGTGATGCGAAGGGCGAACTCCAGCACTGGTGAGGCTCTTCAGCCATTTTGTTGCTTGGGAGCTGCGCCGGTACTGGAGTTCGTCGATTGCGAATGAAGCTACGACCGCGTTTCAGTAACGATCAAATTCAAACCTCGCCTCTCCGGGCGGCGGAGCATCCGGGCGCTGTATCTTCACGGTAATGAAATAGCGCCCTTTGGTGGGCAACCGGAAAAAGCCGCCGTAGCTGATGCCCTTGTTGATCGCGATGATATCTAGCGACCTGGACTCGCCGCGCATCGCAGGGTCTTCGACTCTCGCCTCCACTTGCGCATTGGTTACCGACACTTTGCTGGTACGGTCGCGCAACGAAACATTGATGTGGTAATAATCCGCACCGTCGGGAACGTCGGCAATTGAGGTTGCGCCCCGGTTCTTTTGTGCGGCGCGAATCGATCCCGCCGACGCGATGCCAAAGAATATTTCGGTGTTGCCGGCGGCCTTGTGGAAAGGATCCTGCGGCGCAGCAGGCACCGCAACCGGCGCGACCAATGTCGCGCTGGCCGGGTTGAACATGTAGGTCACGGCATTGCGCATTTCGCTGAAAGTGATGTCGGCCAGCCCGCCACGCGCGGGCATCGGCCCGTGACCGTTGAACCCCGAGCGAACGACCTCATCCATACCCCGCTTCAGTCGCTGAACCCAGGCGTCCCGGTCGCCAATTTTGGGCGCGCCGATTTCACCGGTTAGGTGGCATTTTCCGCACTGTGTTTGCACGATACGCTGGCCACTGCGCTCGGCCGTCACCGTAGCCTTATCTGCGCGTGCCGTTCTGCCGATGGGCTCGACCCAATGTCCGCCTGACTGGTTGACCATGTGGGCGATGGCGCGGCTGATGTCGAGATCACTGGCGTCGGCACTACCGCCGTGCGCCGGCATTTTGCGAATGCCGGCAAGCGCACCTTGAGTAAGACTCGTCAAACCGCGCGAGGATAGCTTCCCCCATGCTTTCCTGTCACCGATTTTGGGAGCCCCGTCCTTGCCGGTGGCATGGCATGATCCGCAGATGGACTGCACCACTTCCTTGCCGCTGTGATCGGTTGTTTCGGCCGACACTGCGGTCGGCAGAGTAAGGGTGCCCAGAAATGCGGCACCGACGGCCAACGCGAAAAACTCGTTCCAGTCGAATGATTTTAGTCCACCTGTGCTTGCGTCGTTATTCATGCTTGTACCTCGGTTGTAGGCATACCGCGTGCAGTGTGAGCGTTGCACATTGCTCGATTCGGCAGGATGACCCGTCTTCCGCGATTTCGGCCACACGCTACTGAATACTCTTACGCGTTTTTTGGTCATCGGCTTTGACGGGCGTCAAACGCACACGATTAAGTGCAATGCTGGCCGCAGTGGGAACAGCGGACGATCCAAACCATGCCTCGCGCCAGTTCTCGGAAAAACCCGCCGCGCGGGCACACTGCCGACGCGCTCGGGCGTTGGTTTGATCCGGCGCAAGAAACCGCTTCGCCGGTTGATTCATCATGTGGCAACAGTCCGCATTCTTCCCCGGAACGCCACCACGCAGATGAATATTCTCCTTATCTACTCGACCACGGATGGCCACACCCTGCAGATTTGCCGACACCTGCAGGCGTTGCTGGAATCGCAGGGACATCGCGTTGCGGTGGTCGCGCTGGCCGACAGTGCGGGCCTCGACCTGCCGTCGTACGACAAGATTGTGGTGGGTGCCAGTATTCGTTACGGCAAGCATCGCCCCGAGCTGGTCGAGTACCTGCAACGCAACGGACCGGTACTCACTACGCGGCCGAACGCGTTTTTCACCGTCAATCTGGTCGCCCGCAAACCGGAAAAAGGCCATCCCGACACCAATCCCTACATGGTGAAACTCTTGAAGCGCTTGGCGTGGCGACCCAGGCAACTGGCTGTGTTTGCGGGAAAAGTCGACTATCCCCGTTACGGCTTCTTCGACCGGCAAATCATCCGCTTCATTATGTGGATAACCAGCGGCCCAACCGACCGCCGGGATACGGTCGACTTTACCGATTGGGCACAGGTGAGCGCGTTCGCGCAAGTGATCGACCGGATGTAGCGTGCTCCCCATGAAAATATGCGAAGGGCGAACCCCAGCATTGGTGCGGGTTTCAGGCCACAAATGCTTGTAAGTGCGCGCCAGTGCTATAGAAATTTAATATTTTTCACACACAGGCTTCATAGACGCGTTGATCAAAGCAATATTCAGGCGACCTACACGTTGAACCGAAAGTGCATCACATCGCCATCCTTGACGATGTAGTCTTTGCCCTCGAGGCGCATTTTGCCGGCTTCTTTTGATTTCGCTTCGCCGCCTAGGGCCATGTAGTCCTTGAACGCAATCACTTCGGCGCGAATGAAGCCCTTTTCAAAATCAGTGTGAATCACGCCTGCCGCTTGTGGTGCGGTGGAGCCTTTGTGAATCGTCCAGGCACGCACTTCTTTTTCGCCGGCTGTGAAATAAGTTGCTAGCCCAAGTAGCGTGTAGGCGGCGCTGATCATGCGGTCAAGCCCCGGCTCGGTCATGCCGATGTCGTCGAGAAAAACTTTTTTGTCTTCATCGCTCAACTCCGCAATCTCAGCCTCTATCTTGGCGCAGATAGCCACGACTGGCGCGTTGTCCTTGGCTGCGTGTGCCTTTACGGCGTCGAGCAGGGGATTATTCTCAAAGCCGCCTTCGATGACGTTGGCCACATATAACACCGGCTTGGCCGTGATCAGAGACAAAGGCTTGATGAGTGCCATCTGATCGGCGTCCAGACCCATGCTGCGGACCGGGATCGCCTCGTTTAACTGCTTCATCATCGGTTCCAGAATGGCAACAAGTTTGATCGCTTCTTTGTCACCCGCACGCGAATTTTTCTGTGCCTTGTGCAGCGCTTTTTCAACCGAGACCATATCGGCCAAGGCGAGCTCGGTATCGATTACGCCGATATCAGAGAGCGGGTCAACCTTGCCCACCACATGAATCACGTTCTCGTCTTCAAAACAGCGCACCACGTGGGAGATCGCATCGGTCTCCCGAATGTTGGCCAGAAACTGGTTGCCCAGTCCCTCGCCTTTTGAGGCACCCGCTACCAGACCGGCAATATCGACAAATTCGACAATAGCGGGAATTTCCTTCAATGGTTTCACCAAGCCTGATAGTTGGGCCAGACGCAGGTCGGGCACTTCAACGACGCCGATGTTAGGCTCGATAGTGCAGAACGGATAGTTCTCAGCCGCGATACCGGCTTTGGTCAGCGCGTTGAACGTGGTCGATTTGCCGACGTTGGGTAGTCCTACGATTCCACACTTCATTTCGGTTCTTTCTTTTCGGAAATTGTTGCCGCTTTCACGGGTTTTTCTTTGGTGTGCAGCTTTAACATTGCGCCTTCCATATCGCCCTCTTTGATCATCGGCCATGCCTCATTGGCACGCTGGATGGCGTCCTCGATGGCGCGTTCATCATTTTTGTCGGGTCGATGCAGCACGTAATCGACGACCTCTTCGCGCGACATGTCACCACCGAGCTTAGCGGCCATATCACGCGGATGACCAACACCGATCCGCAGGCGCCAGAAATCCCGCGTACCGACGTGCGACACAATATCCTTGACGCCATTGCTGCCCGCAGCGCCTCCGACTTTCATCTTCAGTCCGCCGGCGGGCAAATCCATTTCGTCGTGTGCAACCAGGATTTCGTCCGGCTGGATTTGATAGAACTTGCACAAGGCACCCACCGCCTGACCGGAGCGATTCATGAAGGTCATCGGTTTCAACAGCCACACGTTGCCTGCTTTGGCAACCTCACTGTGAAACTTGGACTCTTTTTTGAAGGTGGCACCCAAATCGCGCGCAAGCGCATCCACCCACCAGAAGCCGGCGTTATGGCGCGTTCTCTCGTATTCGCGGCCAGGATTACCGAGGCCCACGACCAGCTTGATGGCGCTATTGATTGGGGAAGGCATCTAATTTGATCGCCGGAAAATAAAAATGCCCGCAATCGGTGATCGCGGGCATTCGAATATACAACGCGACAATACAGCGGATTATTTCTTGTCTTTTCCGCCGGCCTTGTCGTCTTTCTTGGGAGCCTCCTCCTCTTTTACCTTCTGATTGGCCGCCGGCACATCGGCTGCAGCGACGACTGGTACCACCTCTTCTTCCGCAACTACCGCGCGCGGAATAATGATGGTGGCAACCGATTGATCGTCGCCTTTGTGCAGCGCAACAGAGTCCACACCGGCAGGCATCTGGAGACTAGAGAGATGCAGCGAGTGACCCGCGGCGAGATCTTTCAAATCGACTTCGATGAATTCGGGCAGGTCTTTCGGCAGGCAGGAAATAAGTATTTCGTTGATGATGTGCGAGACGATACCACTCGACACTTTTACGCCTGGTGCAATATCCGCATTGATGAAGTGCAGTGGCACTTTCATATGGATCTTCTTGTCAGCGGCGACACGCTGGAAGTCTACGTGCAAGACGATCTGCTTCCACGCGTGCATTTGCACGTCACGGAGTAGTACCGACTCGGTCTTGCCTTCAAGTTCCATATCCAGAATCGATGCGTGGAAGGCTTCGAGCTTCAGCTTGTGGTAAAGATTGTTGTGGTCGAGTTCGATCACGGTGGCGTCTTTGCCGCCGCCGTAAATGATACCCGGCACCTTATCCGCGCGACGCAGGCGGCGGCTCGCTCCAGTGCCCTGTCCTTTGCGCGATTCTGCTTTGATTGCAATTTTCATGTTTAGCTCCAGTTTAAGAACCATTCGCGACCAAATGGCTCGTTTGTGCAGGTTATCGACCTGCGGCGCACTCCAAAAATCTTCTACTTCACTATTGCGCTATTCAGGAAACAGCGAACTGACTGAGTCATCCTCGGCGATCCGTCGAATCGTCTCGGCAATCAATACTGCCGTGCCTATCTGGCGAATCTTCTTGCATGCAGCCGCATCGGGTTTCAGCGGAATGGTATCGGTCACCACCAGCTCGTCTATCGCCGAATTCTGGATACGCTCAACCGCCGGACCCGACAATACCGGATGCGTACAGTACGCCACCACTCTGGCTGCACCTTGTTCCTTCAAAGCCTTCGCCGCCTCCGTCAAGGTCCCGGCGGTGTCGACAATGTCGTCCAAAATCATGCACGATCGCCCTTCAACGTCACCGATGATATTCATCACCATCGATACATTCGCCCGCGGTCGACGCTTGTCGATGATGGCCAAATCGGCATCGAGCTGCTTGGCAATGGCTCTCGCCCGCACCACCCCACCCACATCGGGCGACACCACAATCAAATTCGGATAATCGTGCTTCCAGACATCACCCAGCAAAATCGGCGTGGCGTAAATATTATCCACGGGAATATCAAAAAAACCTTGTATCTGATCCGCGTGCAAATCCATCGTCAGCACCCGGTCCACGCCTGCGCCGGTGAGCATGTTCGCAACTACTTTGGCCGAAATCGCCACCCTAGCACTGCGCGGACGACGATCCTGCCGCGCATAGCCGAAATAGGGAATTGCGGCGGTGATCCGCGCCGCGCTGGAGCGTTTCAGGGCGTCGGCCATCACCATTATTTCCATCAGGTTGTCATTGGTTGGGGCACAGGTCGACTGCAGGATAAACACGTCCTTGCCGCGGACGTTTTCCATGATTTCAACCATCACCTCGCCATCGCTGAATTTTGAAACCTTGGCGCGGCCCAACTGCGTACCCATCTGCTTGGCGACTTCTTTCGCGAGCCTCGGATTCGCATTACCCGTAAAAATACTTATGTTGTCGAATGCCATGCTAAATATTCTTTCGCGGCGCTTGGAGGTTCAGTTCACACGTCAGAAAAACAGATTAGTTTGCACACACAAAATAACCTGACAAGCTGGCTGGGGAGGTAGGGATCGAACCTACGAATGCCGGAATCAAAATCCGGTGCCTTACCACTTGGCGACTCCCCAAAAAACTTAACTACTGAACCGGCACGAAAATCTAGAGCCGGTTCCCCTCACTCCAGCCCTCTCCCGCAGGAGAGGGTGAGTAATGCGGCACGATGAGAAAAGCCATCATCGTGCCGGATCAAACCAAGGTTGTCTCGATAACCCTTTAGCAATAAAACCTTTGTATTCCGGCTGCAACGTCTGAAACGCATCCCGGGCATCCTGCTCAAATTCAAACGCGGCAAACACACACGCGCCAGAACCGGTCATGCGAGCCCCAAAGACTGATTTTTGAGACGCCGCTTGCAGCGCCTCAAAAACGCATAAAACTGCCGGAAACGCTTTCAGAACAACGGGTTGCAGATCATTGTGCAGGTCCACAAGCCGGTTCGCCGAAAAGTCCGATATTTTGAGGGGAAACGTGTTTCTTGTCAATTCTGGATGTGCAAAAACAGCAGGGGTGGAAACCAGTACCGCCGGGGTGAGCACGAGATACCACCACTGCGGCAATTCCACTGCCTGTAGTTGTTCGCCAGTGCCTTCGGCAAACGCATTGCGACCGAATACGAAGAAGGGAACATCAGCACCGAGTGCCAGGCCAATCGCGCGCAGTTTTTCGTTTGAAAAACGCAGATTCCACAGGCGATTAAGTGCCATCAAGGCGCACGCTGCGTCCGAACTACCACCGCCCAAACCGCCGCCCATTGGCAGTTTCTTTTCTACATTGATGTCAGCGCCAAGCCCGGCTGAGCCGAAACCGGATTCAGCTTCTCGTTTGAGCAATTGCGCCGCGCGCACCACCAAATCGTCTTCCTCTTTCACACCAGGCAGGTCTGAATGTCGTCGAATCACGCCGTCGCTGCGTGTTGAAAAATGAATTGTGTCGCCAACATCGAGCAACACAAACACCGATTGCAACAGGTGATAGCCGTCACTGCGCCGACCGATCACATGCAAAAACAGGTTCAACTTCGCAGGGGCCAATACCGTAAGGCTCGCTACCGGATCGCTCATTGCGGCACCCACTCATCAATAACCAGACGAACCACAATCTCTCCCTTGGTGGCAATAACACGGGAGGCGAACCGATAATTGCCGCTTGACTGATAGCGCTCCGCAGTGACGCGCCAACTGTCGCCGTTGGCGAGCGTCGCATCGGTGATTTCATTCTCGCGTAGTCCAATGCCCTGTACCCACGCAGCCATGCGATCCAGATCCAGCGGAGCGCCCAGCAACGACTGCGTCAACTCTGCGACCGACGCCGCCGTCACAGTTTCACTGCCTTGACGCAGCGTAACCATGCGCGTGTCTTTGTCGCTGACAAGTTCGGCGACCTGTGAACCGAGTGGCGTATACAGTCCGATGCGTTCCTCCTGCGGACGACGGTACCAGCGAATCTGGCCGCTGTCGATCTTATCGTTTACCCGCACACTGATGCGTCCGCTCAGCAAAAAATGCTGCGCAAACATTGGCTCGCCGGTCAACGCCGTAGATGCGACCGATGAGGACACCGGCAGCGTCGTGCATGCGCCTAACGAGGTCAAAGCCAAAACGGTTGCGCACACGAAAAAACAGCGCCACATTTTCACCCGGCGCTGCGCAACCAACTTCAAGTGAAGAAAAATACTCACGGTTTGAATTTGCCAATCACTGTCTTCAAAACATCGTTATCCGGATTTTCAGCCAGAGCGGTTTGCCACAATTTCAGTGCCTCCGCCTGTTCCCCCTTGACCCAGAGTACTTCGCCCAGGTGTGCGGCAATTTCCGGATCGCGGCGCGTTTCATAAGCTTTTCTTAGCGTGGCAAGCGCCTCGTCCACGCGCCCCGTGCGGAACTGCACCCAGCCCAGACTATCCTGAATAAAAGCGTCGTCCGGCGAAAGACTCAGGGCCTTCGTTACGAGCGCATAGGCCTCGTCGAGCCGCTTGTTCCGGTCCGCGAATGTGTAGCCGAGGGCATTGTAGGCTTGGGCATGATCGGGCTTTAGTTCGATAACTTTCCGTAAATCCGCTTCCAGCACGTCGAATTTGCCAATTTTCTCAGCAACCATCGCGCGGTCGTAAAGCAGATCCGATATATCGGGATTTTTAATGATCGCATCGGACAAAGCGTCGAACGCTTCGTTAAAGGCCTTCGCGTCCCGCAACAACTGCGCTTCGGCAAGAATGAGCTGAACCCGCGTCTCCGGCGCATCGCTCTGGGCCGCCTGCGCATCCTGCAGAAATTTGCGGCCTGCCGGCATGCCATCGCGCTTGGCCATGACTGCGGCTATTTTTAATTGCGCGGTCACGAAATAGTCGCCGTTCTTTACCTTCCCATACCAATCAATCGCGTCAGAGGGCCGCTTTTGTAGCTCTGCAACCAGTCCAAGATTGAAGTAGACGGGGCTAGTGTCGGCTGGCTTGAGTTCAATCACTCGCTTGAATTGGGACTCCGCGTCTGCGTAATCCTCGGCCTGCTGGGACAATAAACCAATCGCGTAAGGAATCTCGGCATCGAGGGGTTTATTTTTAACCGCCAGCCGGAATTCTTCACGTGCCGGTAAATAGTTTTTTTGCGCCGCCAATAATCTGGCATAGGCCACCCGCACCTCCGCTGCCGCCGGGTGGGACTTCAAATATTGCTTCAGGAAATTGGCGGCGCTTTGGTCGGATGTAACGCGCAAAATCTGCGACTTCAATATTGCCGCCTGTGTCCAGCCCGGACGCTTCCTGTCGGCCTCGTCGATCGCCGCAAGCGCCGCTTTGCTGTCTTTCGCAATAATACTTGCCTGCGCGATGGCGAAATGCGCCTCGGGCAAATTAAGGTGTGGCTTCGCCAACTCATTCACTGCTGTCGCCACGGCAGCTTTATCTGAAAATCTCGACAGGAGCGCGGAAAGCTGCATCAATACGCCCGCTGTTCTTTGCGGTTGCGCAAGCAGGCGAATCAAAGGCAATCTTGTCGTTTCAAGCGTCCCTTGATTGCCGGTGATCGCGGCTAGCGCCTGGCGTGCAACCATTGAATCAGGCTCAAGCTCCAGCCACAAAGTAGTCGCTTCCAGTGCTGAATCCATTTGTCGTGCCTGAAATGCGATTTCCACCGCGCGTCTCGCCACGCGTGGATCGCGCGTGCGTTGCGCCAAATCGATCATTCCGCGTAATGCCAGGCCCGCGCGGCCTCGTTGACCGGCAATTTCCGAGATCAGATACTGATATAGCAACTGATCGGTAAGTCCAGTGTCCTTGACTTTGGTTGCATCGGCAGATGCCGGCGCTTCCCGCGCATGAGCAGTCGCACAATCGGGCAAACCAGGTAGAACGACGACGAATAACGCGATGGCAACGATACTTTGACGGTTCAGGTTCATGGCACGATGGGAGAGCGAAAAAAGATAACTGAGGAGGTGTCCAAAACAGCAATAGTGAGTCTGCTACGCGGTACAAGTGACACGAATTTTCCCCTCGATAGAATGCACCAAACTTCACTTAATAAGGTGTCGTACCGTCACATTGTCCCTACGCATCATAGTCGTTAATCGAGTAGCAGACATACTCGCTACAATACAGACTGTTCTCCCTTCAACGAGTTCCCATGCCCGAATTGCCGGAAGTCGAAACCACACGCTTGGGACTACTGCCGAAAGTTCAGGGTAACCGCATCTTCAGTGTGACGGTACGGGACCGGCGATTGCGCTGGCCAATTCCCAACAATCTCGGCAACCAGTTATCTGGCAAGACCGTTGTCGACATTGCGCGGCGCGGCAAGTACCTGCTTTGGGATTGCCGTGCCGATCATGGTCGCGCCGATGGTATCGGCCAGGGTCGCACCATGCAACGCGGCTACCTGCTCAGCCACTTAGGTATGTCCGGGTCATTACGCCTGATCAGCGCGGGGGAGTTTGAGCAGTCACCTCGGAAGCATGATCATCTCGATATCAGCTTCAACAACGGTATCACCGTTCGCTATACCGATCCCCGACGCTTCGGTGCGATGTTATGGATCGCGGGGGCTAAACTAACGCACCCGTTACTCGATGCACTTGGGCCCGAACCGCTGTCGGAAGGTTTTAGCGGAACACATTTGCATGCCGCAGCCAGGGGACGAAGTGTAAGCGTGAAAGAGTTCATCATGAACAGCCAGGTCGTGGTTGGTGTTGGCAATATCTATGCTTCCGAGTCCTTGTTCCGCGCTGGTATTCACCCCAAGCATGCGGCGGGCAAGATGTCGCGGCAGCGTTGGGACCGCTTGGCCGATGCCATCAAAACCACACTGCAAAAAGCCATAGATGCGGGCGGCTCGTCGTTGCGAGACTATGTTCAGGCGAACGGTGAACTGGGTTATTTTCAAGTGAGTGCGTTCGTCTATGATCGCAATAACTTGCCCTGCAGGGTTTGCAACACCCCAATCCGCGCGTTAAAGCAAGGCCAGCGTTCGACGTATTTTTGCCCGCACTGCCAGAAGTAAAATACTTGAACGATGACAATGCGTAGAACCGCTTAATGACTAAAGCAGCGCTCACTGAAAGGCTCGCGGACCTTCAGTCCTGGCGCTACGGTCTCGACGCCCAGATCGCACGAGTGCTCGGTTTCCTGCGCACGCACGAATTTCTCACGCCCAATCTGGAAGCAGCGCTCAAAGAGGCTAGTACGCTAGTCGCCAACGAGCGCGTGACCATCACATTTATTGCGGAGATGTCGCGGGGCAAATCGGAATTGATCAACGGTTTGTTCTTCGCGGACCTTGGCAGAAGACTGTTGCCCTCTGGCCCGGGCAAGTCAACTGGCTGTGTCACTGAGCTTCGCTTCGATCGTGAAGTAAAGACAGGTCTAAAACTTCTGCCGATCGAGACCCGCGAAAGCCCCAAGCGCCTGACGGAATTGCTTGCCGACGAAAACCAGTGGCGCACTGTTCTATTCGACGCAGATAATCCCGATTCCGTCGCCCGCGCGCTTGCAGCACTTTCCGAAACCAAGCGAATTTCGTTGACGGATGCCGTCGCATGGGGGCTGCATGGCGCGGGCATCGCAGTTTCTGTCAATGAAAGCAATTCCGCACTGGTCGATGTGCCGCGTTGGCGATATGCCGTCGTCAATTTTCCCCATCCGTTACTCGACGCGGGGCTGGTCATTATCGACACACCGGGGCTTGCAGCGCTGTCATTGGAGCCTGAACTCGCTCGTGAGCGCGTGCCCAATGCCGACGCGCTCGTCTTGGTCCTCGATATCACCCAGGGCGTCGCCAAATCCGACCTGGCCGTTTGGAAGGACTATCTGGGCAGCGGGCGGAATTTCCGCGAGCGCGCAAAGGAGCAGCCCACCGACGAATCCAAACAGATGCGCATGGTCGTATTAAACAAGATTGATGCATTGGAGGTGGCGCATCATGCTGACCCTGTCGAAACCAATCGCGAGATGCTGCGCGAAATTGATCGGCGCGTGCGAAATGCCGCCGACTTGCTACGCATCGACCCGATGCATGTCATCGCCGTATCGGCGCGCCAGGGGCTGATGGGAAAGTTTTCCAACGATAACGATCAAGCCGTCAAGAGCCGCTTGTACCAGCTCGAGCGGAACCTCGGTGCGAATCTGCCGCGCGATCGCCAGGCGGCATTGACTACCGCACTGCTTTCAACCCTGTCGAATGCCCTCGAAGCATCGCAAGCCCTTTTAGACAGCCAGCGATTTGATACGCTCGACGGCCTTAATCGCTTAAGTATTGTTCGCGCGAAGAATGAAAAATTGATGTTGTCGGTGGTCGCGCAAGCGGGCGCCCGCCATGAGCGACTTGATATTGCTTTGAAAGAAGTGCGTGGTTGCAAAACCATACATGCCCGGTTGAGCGAAGAATTGGCTGTGATTGTTGATGTCGGTGCCGTCCGACACCAAGCTGACCGCGCCAAACAAGTAATCAAGGGGGGCTTGCTGTCCACTAATACGCTGGAAACGGTCAGGAAATATTTTGCCGTGGTCGGCGAAAAGCTCGCGGCGACCGAATTGAAGATAGAGGAGATCCGCGCATTGTTCAAGGACGTCGGCGGCAAGATTCACGATGAATTTGCTTTGGGTAAATTCGAAGTGCATCCGTTTCCCACCCAACGTTTCTACACCGAGTTGCAAAAAGCGCGCAGCATATCCGACACCGAATTCACAAAAACCAGCAATCTCCTGGTTCGCCGCGGTGGGCTGCTCGCAGAACAATTTGAAGAACTTGTTGTAAGCCGTGTGACGCAAATATTTGTGATCGCAAGCCGTGAAAGCGCAACCTGGATGCGCGGGCTTTATATATCACTCGAAGCGCCTTTGCTGGAACTGCGGGATCAAACGAAGCAACGCGTGGCCAGCATTGAACAAATCAAGAGCGCTGAACTTGACCTGGCCGAGCGCATCGCCGAATTGCAGGCACGGTTGGAGATGCTCAAGAAAAAACACAGCGCGCTTGCCGAGGCGCGCAGCAGTCTGGAGCGCTACGCGGAGAAATGCGCTGAGGAGATCGCGTTACTTTAGGAAACTCTAGTACAAGCAACATTCTTCAGACATTTTTGTGTAGAACGCCGCGCCAGGACTAGAGTTTCACTAACAGAACAATTGCAACGACACCGCCTGGCCACCGTCATGCTGCCTTTTGCTCCACCAGGTGCACAAACTTCGCATAGAGCTCGTCCCGGGTTTCGGTGTGGTCAAGATCCAGCGGAATGCAATCCACCGGACAGACTTCAACGCACTGGGGAGTATCGAAATGCCCGACACACTCGGTGCATTTGCCCGGATCAATCTCGTAGATCTCAATGCCCTGATAAATCGCGCCGTTCGGGCACTCTGGCTCACAAACATCGCAGTTGATACAGTGATCTGTAATCTTGAGTGCCACGTTTACTTTCCCACTTTGCCGAGGAGCGCCTTGGCGGTCAGCGGATGCACGAAGTCGCTTACGTCGCCGCCCATCGTGGCAATCTCACGCACGATCGTGGCGGAAATAAACATGTATTTGTCCGATGGCGTGAGGAACATGGTCTCGACACCCGGATTCAATTTGCGGTTCATACCCGCCATTTGAAATTCATACTCGAAATCCGAGACGGCGCGCAGACCTCGCAAAATTACGTTCGCATGGTGCACATTCAGAAAATCGGAAAGCAAACCGGAAAAGCCCATTACCGTTACGTTTGGAATCGGTGCCAGAATGTCCTTTGCCAGTCCAATCCGCTCTGCCATCGAAAAGAATGGCTGCTTTGCCTGGCTGTGCGCGACCGCGACTATAACGTGTCCAAACAGCTTCGCTGCACGTTCGACCAAGTCTTCGTGCCCTTTGGTCAGGGGGTCAAATGTACCCGGATAGACGGCTCTGATCATTTTATTCTCAGGTCGGATTACGCAGCGATTCTTAATAACGCGAAGTGTACCGCACCAGCCCTGCCCTGTTTGGCGATTTCCCATGGCGAGCCAGGCTGACTTGCCAGTACATCCGCAATCGGCGCGCCCCATTCCGCGTACACCAACGCGCCGTGCCGAAGGGATTCGGGCAATTTCAGGAGAACTGCCGCCAACAGGCCCGATGCAAATGGCGGATCTACGAACACGATGTCAAATTTTTCCGTACTGCCTTCGAGGAATTTCAAGGCCTCCTTCGCGACAATGCGGCATGTCGTAGCGGCAAGTTTTTGCTGGTTGGCTTTCAAAGCCGCCGTAGCGGCGATGTGCACCTCCAACATCACAGTCTCAGTGGCACCTCTTGACGCGGCCTCGAAGCCGAGCGCGCCACTGCCGGCGAACAGATCCAGGCAGCGTTTGCCGTACAGTGTTTGACCCAACCAGTTAAACAAGGTTTCGCGTACCCGGCTTGCGGTTGGCCGCAAACCATCGGCGTCGGGAAATTCAATTACGCGGCTGCGCCAAATTCCGCCAATGATGCGAACACGGTTCGTGACTTTGGCAGGCTTCGGTTTGGGTGGTGCGCTTGGCTTAAAATGAGGGGACATGTTGAAATTGGCAATACAACGACAACGCATTTTCAAATTCTGGCAGGCTTTTCCCTTGTTTAGCATTTTCGGTTCAAAAAAATCAACGGCAACTTCTGATGAACCCGTAGCCACGCCGCCGGAAGCTGGCGGATGGGTATCCCGGCTCAAAACCGGACTCTCGAAGACGCGGGCAGTACTTAACACGGACGTGACGGAATTATTCACCCGCCACGGCAAGATCGATGAGGCCTTGTTCGATGAGCTGGAAACAGCATTGATCAAAGCTGACGTGGGTATTCATGCTGCGGGCAGTTTGATCGCAAGCCTGCGCCGCGCCGCCAGGGACAATGCTATTTCTGACGCCCAATCGTTACAAGCGATATTTGAAGCCTCTCTTGTTGATCTGGTCGCCCCACTCGAAAAACGGCTGGATACATCAACGGCAAAGCCTTTTGTGATCATGATTGCCGGTGTCAATGGTGCGGGAAAGACCACTACGATTGGCAAGCTCGCCAAATATTTCCAGGCACAGGGCAAAAGTGTGATGCTGGCTGCTGGCGACACCTTTCGCGCCGCTGCGCGCGAGCAATTAATGACCTGGGGGGAGCGCAACAATGTGACTGTCATCGCGCAGGAAGGCGGCGACGCTGCGGCGGTCATTTTTGATGCGATCCAGTCGGCCAAAGCCCACGGCATCGACATCTTGCTTGCCGATACTGCCGGACGCTTGCCGACACAGCTTCACTTGATGGAGGAAATTAAAAAGGTGAAGCGCGTGATCAACAAGGCCGATGCTACCGCGCCACACGAGATCTTGTTGGTACTCGATGCCAACACGGGCCAGAATGCCCTGCAGCAGGTAAAAGCGTTCGACGACGCATTACAACTCACAGGACTGATCGTGACAAAACTCGACGGCACCGCCAAAGGCGGCATGATCGCAGCACTTGCATCAGGTAAGCCAGCCGCACCCATCCCGGTCAGATTCATTGGTGTCGGGGAGAGCATTGACGATCTGCGGCCATTTAGCGCAACGGAATTTGTGAATGCGTTGTTTCGCAAATAGAATCCCCACATCGCCCCACCGCCGTGATTTCTTTTTCCAACACCATTAAACGTTATCCCAACGGCTTCGAAGCGCTGAAGGGCGTTTCTTTAACGATCGAAAAAGGTGAGATCGTGGCTGTGACAGGCCATTCTGGAGCTGGCAAATCCACGTTGCTACGACTGGCGGCCGGGATCGAATTGGCGTCGCAGGGAATCGTGCTGGTCAACAACCAAAACGTGAGCCAGTTGAAGGAGGCCGGGCTCGCGGTGATGCGTCGTAGCCTTGGACTGGTATTTCAGGATCACAAGTTACTATTCGACCGCAATGTTTTTGAGAATGTCGCTCTGCCCCTGTCAATTGCCGCGTTTTCGTACCGAGAAACCGGCAAGCGCGTACGCGCCGCGCTGGATAAGGTAGGGCTCCTGGATCGTGAAAAAGCAGCACCCATTACCTTGTCTGGAGGCGAACAACAGCGGCTCTGCATTGCGCGCGCAATCGTCAATCGGCCAGCGACGTTGATCGCTGACGAACCCACCGGCAATCTGGATCAGGCTTACGCTGAAACGATCATAGACCTGTTCAAATCGTTCAATCAGGTTGGGGTCACGGTGTTGTTGGCATCGCACGACGAAACCGGACTCGCTCGCCTGAATTGCCGTCGCATTTCGCTCGATCAGGGAAAGCTGACGAGATGAAGGCTTGGCTGATCACCCACGGTCACGCTTGCGGACGCGCAATCAGGCGCTTGCTCGCGCAGCCGACCGTGACGATACTGTCTGTGTTCGTAATTGGCATCGCCATCACGCTGCCACTTGCGCTCTATGTCGCGTTTGCCAATGTGAGTGCGGCCGCCAGCCAAGTCAACACCGATCCGAATATAAATGTTTATCTGTCACTGAATGCGAGCGAGCAAGAAACCCGGGAGCTCGAACGAAGATTGAAAGCGCTGGAAAAGGTTGCCCGGGTGACATTCATTTCAAGTGAGACCGCGCTTGCAGAAATGAAGCAGGTGGCAAATTTGGCAGATCTGCTCGCGAGCCTCGAAACCAATCCATTGCCGCATGCTTTCTCGATCCGACCAATTGCTGGCGACGCCGCGACACTCGCATCGCTGCAAAGGGAAATCGTGGCGCTACCGAAAGTCGAAAGCGTCGCGGCGGATTTCGAGTGGGCGCAAAAGCTGAAACGATTTGCGACTTTTGCCGAGCGCATCGTATCGTTACTGGGTTTGTTGTTGGCTGCCGCTGTCGTGTTCGTTACCGGCAATACCATTCGACTGCAGATTCTCACACAAAAAGACGAAATCGAAGTCAGTCAGCTCATTGGGGCCACGCGGCGCTTCATTCGTCGGCCGTTCCTTTATTTCGGCGCATTGCAGGGCCTGCTTGCCGGTCTGGTTGCCGTCCTGGCCGTGATAATCTTTGTCTGGTGGGCGGGCGTTGAAGTGCAAGCCCTGACAGCCTCGTATAGTGGAAATTTTTCCCTGCGGGCACCAACGATCCAGCAATCACTCTTTGTGGTGGGGCTTTCCGGGCTGCTCGGGTGGTTCGGGGCATTCTTATCTGTCTGGATGTACCTGCGGCGGGTTTCCCGACGTTAGTAGATTAGGGTCGCAATTATGCAACCCCGCCACTGGCGGGCCTTTTCCGCTAGAAATGTCCGGAAATGCCCGTTAATAGTCGGTTCACGCAATTTTTAGCGCCTTCCAAGGCTGTGAATAAAGCGTTCAGCAGTGCGACAGAGAGATAAACTTCAATGGACATTCAATATAATCGTTTATTTTTCAATAACTTATATTTATATTGGAAGACAACTCGACCATACGTGACCGGAATTCGGAACTAATTACCACCTTAGCACTCTACCGTCAGGAGTGCTAAAATTAACTTAACCCGTATCTTCGGGATTAGTGGAGGTCACATGACTGCTGCTACGATGAATTTGCCCGCATTGTCTGTTGCGAGCATTGAAAATTACATTTCTGCCGTAAACAGGGTGCCGATGCTCACGCCCGAACGCGAGCATGAACTTGGCGTGTCCTTGAAAACCAACGGCGATTTGGCGGCCGCGTCCGAGATGGTGATGTCGCATCTGCGGCTGGTGGTTTCAATTGCGCGCAAATACACCGGCTATGGTCTGCCCCACGCCGACCTGATTCAGGAAGGCAATATTGGCCTGATGAAAGCGGTGAAGCGCTTCGACCCCGATCGCGGTGTGCGCCTCGTTTCATTCGCGGTGCATTGGATCAAGGCCGAGATCCACGAGTACATCCTGAAAAACTGGCGTATCGTCAAAGTGGCGACCACCAAAGCGCAACGCAAGTTGTTTTTCAATCTGCGCAGCATGAAACCGAATTTCGGCACACTTTCGCCGACCGAGGTGAAGGAAGTGGCGCGCCAGTTGAACGTAAAGGAAACCGACGTCTCGGAGATGGAAAAACGCCTGACCGGTCAGGAAATTTCTCTCGAACCAGGAAGCGACGACGAAGACAGCACCTGGGTGAGCCCTATCGCATATTTGCAGGATGCCACCATGGAGCCTGCTGAGCGACTCGCGACAATGCAGAAAGAGAAGGCCGCTTCGGATGGCCTTAGTGCTGCACTTGAAAGCTTGGACGTGCGTAGTCGGGAGATCATCAAGTCACGCTGGCTGGTTCAGGAAGGTGAAGGCCGTGAAAAAACACTGCACGAACTGGCCGATGAATTTGGCGTCTCCGCAGAACGTATTCGCCAGATCGAAGCAAAAGCGATGCAGAAGATGAAAGCCTCATTGGGTGAGTACGACGCGATACGGTAAATAAACTTGCAGCCAGCAAAGGGGCTACGCTACATGCGTAGCCCCTTTGTTTTTGTGGCGCATTCGCCTGTTGCCGATTAAACTATTTTCATACGCTTGCCTCTCACCGAGAACACTCGAACGATCCCGCGAAGGATTTCACCATGCCCCCGACCAAGCCCACGCCGCTATTTCGTAGCGATGACGAGGATTCGAACCTGCCTGTCTCACAGCGCATTCGCTCGCGGCTCGAACGCGCCAATCACCGCTACAACGCGAACGACAACATTTCGGCATTTCTGCAATCTGGCGAAGTTGAGCAGTTGAAATTGGAAGTCGAAGCGAAAATGGCTGAAGTGTTAAAGAGCCTCGTGATTGACATTGAGGCCGACCACAACACGCAGGAAACCGCCAAACGCGTTGCGAAGATGTATTTGACTGAGGTATTCAAAGGTCGCTACGAGCCGATGCCGGAGGTGACGGAATTTCCAAACATCGAGCATTTGAATGAATTGATGATTGTCGGACCAATCACCGTTCGTAGCGCCTGTTCGCACCACCTCTGTCCGATCATCGGTCGCGTCTGGGTGGGCATCATGCCAAACGAGCATTCAAATCTGATCGGCCTGTCGAAATACGTGCGTTTGACGGACTGGGTGATGTCGCGACCGCAGATTCAGGAAGAGGCCGTGAGTCGTCTGGCCAACATGCTGCAGGAAAAGGTGAAGCCCGATGGACTTGCCATCGTGATGGAGGCTGATCACTTCTGTATGCATTGGCGCGGTGTCAAGGACGCTGATGCGCGGATGACCAACAGCGTGATGCGCGGTGCGTTCCTCAACGATGCCAGCCTGCGCCGCGAATTCTTGTCGCTGATGCAAAGAAAGAACGGCTGATTACGCCACCGCCGCAATCACTGTAATCTCGACCAGATATGCAGGCTTGGCCAATTGCGCCTGAACTGTGGCACGCGGCGGCGTGCTGCCTTTGACCACCCAGTTATCCCACACCGCATTCATACCCGGGAAATTCGCCATATCGGAAATATAAATGGTCGTAGAAAGGATTCTCGTTTTATCGCTACCTGCTTCAGCCAAAAGCGTGTCGATGGTGGCAAGGATTTGCCTGGTTTGGCCAGAAATGTCCTGCGAGGTATCATCAGCGACCTGACCGGCAAGATAAATGGTGCCGTTGTGAACCGCCATATCCGACAGCCGCGGGCCGACGTGAAATCGCTGGAGTGTCATAGCAAATTCCTTAGAGTAGTTTCTTGACATCAGGCGCAATCTTGTCCGCCCCCAAGCCGTAATTGATGAACAGGCGTAACCGCCCCTGCGGATCAAACACCAACGACGCGGCGTTGTGATCCACGGTGTAACTGTCGGCAGTTTTGCCTGGCGAGATTCGATAGAAAATCTTGAAATCCCTGGCAACTTTTTCGGTCGCAGCAGGATCCCCGTACAAGCCCAGAAAAGACGGATGGAAAGATGGTACATATTTGGACAACAATTGCGGTGTATCCCGCGCCGGGTCAACCGTAACGAATAACACCTGTAAGCGTTGCGCATCGCTGCCCAGCATTTGCATGACCTGCCGCATCTCTGAGAGGGTGGTGGGACACACATCCGGGCAATGCGTGTAGCCAAAAAAAATAATCACGACCTTGCCGCGAAAGTCCGCCATGGTACGCGGCTTTCCGCTATGGTCAATCAGGCGAAAATCATTGCCGTAGCCTTGAATACCGGTGACATCAAGCGCATTGAAAACAGGTTTGCTTTCACAGCCAACCAGCCCCAGACACAACGCGCCGACTAACCATAACGAGGCAATGAAGATACGCACCATTAACGCAGCACCAACGGCGCGTAATGGTCGACGAGCAGCGCCGCAAACAGCAACGACAAATACAAGATTGAAAACGCGAACGTTCTTCTGGCCAGCGCGTCGGTATAAGCGCGTAACAGCATGATTGCGAAATACAGAAAGACCCCATCCAGCACCAACGCCGACAGCAGATAGATCCAGCCGGCCATGCCGACTGCAAATGGCAACAAAGTGGCGGCAGAAAGCAATACCGTATAGAGCAACAGATGCAGCTTTGTGAACGCATCGCCGTGTGTCACCGGCAACATCGGCACCCCCGCTTTGGCGTATTCATTTTTCCGATACAAGGCTAGCGCCCAGAAATGCGGGGGCGTCCAGGCAAAAATGATCAGGAATAACAGCAAGGCGTTGGGATCCACCACGCCGGCGACGGCGGACCATCCAAGCACAGGCGGCATGGCACCGGATGCGCCACCGATGACAATATTCTGCGGGGTCGCAGGCTTCAGGATGACGGTGTAAACGATCGCATAACCGACAAAAGTTGCAAGGGTCAACCACATTGTGAGTGGATTCACAAAGTGATAGAGCACGATTAGCCCTGCACCACCAACCATGCCCGCAAGCAGCAATATCTGCCAACTTGTGATCGACCCGGTTACCGTTGGCCGCGCACGCGTGCGCGCCATTTTCCGGTCAATCTGCTGTTCGACGAGGCAGTTGAATGCCGCCGCCGCCCCTGCAACCAGCGCGATACCCACGGTGCTGGTTAGCATCAGCGGCACATCCCATGCAATGCCCACCGGGTAGGCCAGCATCATGCCGATGATCGCCGTAAAAACAATAAGCGAGTTGACGCGTGGCTTCGTCAATTCGAGAAACTGTGCCAGCACGTTTGGCTGAGGATGCGTCGCAATTTGTTGGGACATTTCAGGATTTAGTTTCGATGATGGTGCAGACGTAAATTGATCAGTAGCAAAAGGATAAACAATATGCCAGCCACGCCGTTATGCGCAACTGCGACGCCAAGCGGAAGACTAAACCACACATTTGAGATGCCCAGCAACACTTGCAGGGTGAGCATCGCCAGCAGCATCTTCGCCGCTTTCGTGCTGGATTCTATCTTCAATAAAGCGAACGCAAAACTGGCCACCACCAATACCGTCACCACCGCGCCCAGTCGATGCATCCAATGTATCGCTCTTAACGCGTCCAGCGTTAACAGTTCGCCATCTGGTCCCATGCCCAAGGGCCGGAATACGTGGAAGGCGTTGGTAAAATCCATCACGGGCGCGATTTCCCCTCCACACAAGGGAAAATCTGCGCACGCCAAGGCCGCGTAGTTGGTACTCACCCAACCCCCTAGCGCGATTTGTCCGAATAACACGGCCAGCGCCAGTAGCGCGAAATTGCGCAAACGTTGCGTCGCAATTATACCGCTTGCCCAGGCGGGCCGGTCCTGTTGCGCTGCAGCTTGTCGCCAATGCAGCCAGGCTAACAATGAAAGGATTGTGACGCCGCCCAACAAGTGCGCGGTGACAATGGCAGGCTTCAGAAGCATCGTCACCGTCCAGGCACCGAGTGCCGCCTGAAAAATCACCGCGCAACCTGTCAGGCTGGCAAGTATCGGCGACTGGTTCCATGCGCGTCGATTGCGCCAAGCCGCGAACATGATTGCCGCGATCAATGCACCAACGACCATGGCAAGGTAGCGGTGCGCCATTTCTTTCCACGCTTTTGCCATCGACACCGGCCCGCCGGGTCGAATGGATTCAGCGGCACGAATGTCACTCGCCGAGTGATGCGGCGTCAGATTGCCGTAACAACCCGGCCAATCGGGGCATCCCAAACCCGCATCGGATAGCCTGACAAAGGTGCCAAGGATGATCAACACAAACGTCATCACCGTCGTCAAGGCAATGAGTTTGCGAAAGCGACTATTTTCGCGTTTCACCCAAAAGTACGCGGCGAGTACGATCACCAACGTGATAACACCAATCAGACTGTGTTCGATTGCATTCATTCTTAAATTCTCATCGCGCACAGCGCCCCTGTTCTACGCGCCGCCATTAACCGATTTGGGACGCCTTTAGCACCTGCCGCAGATCTTTGGCAATCAACTTGGTATCGGCATCTGCGCCGTAGCGCATGAAAACATTTCCCAGCGGATCCACCGCATAAAAAAATGCCCGGCCATTGCTTGCGTCCTGTGCTGGGATGGGTAATCTTGACAGCCAAGGTGATAATTTTGCAGCGACCCAAGCAGTTCCCTGATAGCGCTTGACCAATTCGGAAGAGGGCTGCGTGTCGTCGTCGATCAACACCACACGTACAACACGATCCATTTCCCGTCCGACAATCAACCGTGATTGACGCATCGCAAACAGCTTTTGTTCACACATCGCCTCGCAACCGCCACTATCCCGAGTGACGATCAACCACTTCCCGCGTAGTCCCTGCTCTCCCTCACCTCGCTTTGCATCGGCACCGTCCAGGACGCTAAGCGGCAATGCAGGCAAATTGATTACCGGTGAAATGAGCTCTCCATAGTTGCTGGTTTTGGTGGGGGGAAACCAATAAAACGCTGCAAATGATGCCAAGGTGGGCAGTGCAAATAACCCCATCATTAGCAAGAGTTTCATACGTGGGCTCATCGTTCATTCCCCTTAATATCAGATATTGGCAAGGCGCGTGCCCACTTTAGGTTTAGCACCAGCCACAGGACGAGAACGGTCGCGGCCAACGAATACCATGTCAGCATGTATTCCACATGCTTTTCGGCCCGGGCATCGGGAACTGCCGACACCGGCCTTAACGGCGGTGTGGCTGTTTCTGCCAGCAACACCAGCGGCAATACATCAAGACCGGTCGCGACGCGATAGCGTTCAATGGTGAGGTTTTGCCACACGCGGCCCTGGATAGTTTCCTGCGTGAGTTCGAGAAACCGGTTACCAGGCAGCATCAATACTCCCTCGGCATTAATTGAGCCTGGTGG
>JBKJVA010000279.1:0-5757 GCA_046589675.1 Usitatibacteraceae bacterium | reverse complement strand
CTGGAAATAGAGATCAGCGTAATCGGCATCGTGGGTGAGGATTTCGTCGAACACGGATTCGATGGCGGATTCGTTGAGCCCGTATGGGGTCAACAAGGTGGCATGGGCGGTACTGATCGGAGTGGCGTTCATGGGGGAAATATGATGTTAGGAGGAGGCATTATCGCAGACGCTGCCAGCACCTTTGTTGAAACGGGCTGAGTTGGCGGGTTTGAGTTAAATTGTTCCTCTGTGGCGCTAATTCAACCTCTCCATCGCATTTACCTGAACTGGTGCCATTTCTTAAAACACTAACATTGGAGCGCTTCTTCAGGCATTTTTGCCACGCAGACCGCGCCCATGCTGGTTCTACATAGAAGACAATTAATGCCAAATATCCCTTACATCACCGACACCGATTTCGAGCAGCAACGCGTCCCCGGGGACCTCGTCGCCGCGATCCGCGCGCGCCGGGCTAACGGTCGACTGCTCAATCTCGACCGCATGTTGCTCCACAGCCCGCCGATGGCGCGAGGCTGGAACACTTATTTGGGCGCAATACGCCGCGATCTCGACATTTCGCCGCTGCTTCGGGAATTGGCTATTTGCGCAGTGGCAAAACTGAATCGCGCCGAGTACGAGTGGA
This sequence comes from Usitatibacteraceae bacterium, assembly GCA_046589675.1. Taxonomy (GTDB): domain Bacteria; phylum Pseudomonadota; class Gammaproteobacteria; order Burkholderiales; family Usitatibacteraceae; genus UKL13-2. The sequence goes on along the minus strand of JBKJVA010000279.1, from coordinate 5,132 downwards.
TCCAGCACGCGCCGGAGTTACTGGCTGCGGGTGGAACACAAACGCAGCTCGATGCGCTGAAAGACATCGACCAGGCCCCTGACAACGCGGCGGTATTCAGCGATCTTGAGCAATTGGTGCTGACATTGGCGCAGGAGATGTCGCGCAATATCGAGGTTAGGCCCTCCACCTTGAGCAGCTTGCGAAGTCACCTGCCGGATCGTGAAGTCGCCGAGATCGTCGGCGTCATCGCCGCCTACAATATGGTGTCGCGCTATCTTGTGGCGCTAGGAATCGAACCCGAATAATAACCAGCGTCCACCCTTACCTATGCTCAACGTTGCCATTTTGGGATCAGCCATTGGCCACGTAAGGTTCTGATATTCTTGCATGCATCAGCATCTTCAATTGCCAACCGACAGCGAGTACCCATGCCCCTCGTCGCAACCAACAACGGCAGCGCACTCATTCTCGGCCTCACAGGCCGACTGGATCAGGATAATTGCGAGACGTTCCGGGAAGAGCTGACGCCTCATCTGAACGCTGCAGCGCGAGGCCGCTTGGCCATCGTGCTCGATCTGTCGCAACTGGAGTATGTTTCCAGTGCGGGTCTGCGTTGTTTCATGCTCGCCGTTAAACAAGCCAAGACGTACGACGGTCGCATCGTGGTCGCCGCGCTGCAGCCGATGGTCGCTGAGATTTTTCAGATCAGCCGTTTCGATATGTTATTGGAGGTTTTTGCGTCGGTTGCTAAGGCAGTCAGTGCGGTATCCACCAATGCATCCCACAATAAGTAGCAGTCCGGCGATTTGCGAAAGCGTGGGATAAGTTTATGATCGTCCGATTCTGGGGTACGCGCGGTTCCCTCCCGGTGGCACTCACCTCGGCTGATATTCGCGACAAGATCGTGCGGGCACTGCTCAAAGCCTCCGGGCGCAGTTTCGCTTCGTCCGAGGAGGCTACCGCGTTCGCCCGCGAGGAACTCGATTTCTCGGTCAAGAACACCTTCGGCGGTCACACACCCTGTGTAGAACTGGACCTCGGTGACGAACAATATTACGTCTGCGATATGGGCAGTGGCGCACGCCCGTTCGGTGCACATCTTTTGGCCCGCCAACACGGTCGCCCCGCCACGGTGAATATCTTTATGTCACACGTACACTGGGATCACATCATGGGGTTTCCGTTTTTTGGCCCCGCCTATGTACCAGGTACGAAAATCCGCATTCACGGTTGTCACGATGTACTCGAACACGCCTTCCGCTTGCAACAGGCACCACCGTGTTTTCCGGTCGAGTTCGACCAAATGGCTGCGAGCATGGAATTCGTCCAACTGACACCTGGCACGAAACATCAAGTGGGGAGCTTGAGCGTAACCCCCGGCCTGCAACTCCACTCCGGCGACTCCTATGGCTATCGATTCGACATCGCCGGCAAGACGGTCGTCTATTCAACTGACTCCGAGCACAAGCTCGACGACGGCGACGAGGTCAGGCGCATCGCTGATTTTTTTCGCGAAGCCGATATCGTCATCTTTGACGCCATGTACGCGCTGGCAGACGCGATTTCGGTAAAAGCAGACTGGGGACACTCCAGCAACATCGTCGGTGTCGAACTCTGCCAAATGGCGCTCGCAAAACACCTCGTGCTATTCCATCATGAACCGGCAAACAGCGATGCCACCCTGGAGCGTCTGCAGAATGAGACGCGGCGATTTGAGGAATTGACCCGCGACGGACCGATGCTTACGGTTTCGTCGGCCTACGACGGAATGGAGATTGAACTCTGAGCGCAGACGGCGTTTTCGGCAGCACTCTCAATCGTTTCCGACTCGGCGCTGCAGTCATGCTGGTTGCGTTTGTGGTGCTGTTTGCCAGCGAACCGCCGGTGGTCACGTCCTTGCGACACGCGGTGTTCGATGCCTACCAACGGTTGTTTCCATTTGAGCGCATGAATGAACCGGTGGTTATCGTCGCGATCGACGAAAAGAGCCTCACGGCGTTCGGCCAATGGCCGTGGCCGCGCGCCAGCATGGCCACACTGGTCGACAAGATCGCCGCGTACAACCCTGCCGTCATTGGCTTCGACGTCTTGTTTGCCGAGCCTGACCGATTTTTTGCGGGGGAGTGGGCAAGACGCATTCCTGGCATCTCGGCTGAACTGATCGCAAAGGCAAATGCACAGCCCAGCGGCGATCAAATGTTTGCGCGTGCGCTGAAGGAAGGCAATGCCGTGTTGGCGATGGCCGCACTGCCAGACCCCAAACGACAAAGCGACCGATTGCCGCAGGTCGCACCGGTGCGGGTAACGGCAAAAACAGAATTGCCGTTCAAACGCTTGAATCACGTTTTGCTCAGCATTCCTGAGCTCGATCAGGCAGCAGCCGGACGCGGATTTATTACGGACGATTCGGAAGACGGCATCGTCCGCCGTGCTCCGCTATTTGCGCGAATCGGCAAAGCAGGCGGTGCCGATGATGCGATCGCGTTATCACTGGGGTTGGAGATGTTGCGCGTCGCTTCTGGGAGCGGCGTGTCGATTCGCGATCTTCATGCTGGCGTAATGGAAGTAAAACTCGAAGCGCTAAGCTTCCCGGCGCAGGACATCGGCTCCATTTGGCTGCGTCACTCAAAACACGATGACAACCGGTTTGTTTCAGCCATGGATGTTGTCAGCGGTCGCGTTCCACGCGACAAACTCGAAGGCAAGATGGTTTTGGTCGGGCTGACCGGTTTGGGCCAGTTCGATTTCAAGACCACTGTGTTGCGCGAAAGCGTGCCGGGTGTCGAGATACACGCGCAGTTGATCGAGCAATTGCTTGCAGGCGTGCATTTGCAGCGACCCGGCGCGGCGCCCGTGATTGAACTATTGCTGATGATCGTGTCCGGCGGATTGCTGATTTGGCTGGTGCCGAAAATGCGCGTGCAACGCGCCCTACTGATGTTCATTGCCATCGGCGCTACGTTTGTCGCAATCGGGTTTTCTGCATTCCTGTGGAACAGCATGTTGATCGATGTCGCATGGCCATCCATCAGCGCCACATGGATTTTAGTGGGCATGCTCGCCGCCTCACTCGCAGTTTCGGATCAACATCGGCGCGTCATGGGTGAGCAAGCCGCGCGCATCGGCGGCGAGCTGATGGCGGCACAGCGTATCCAGATGGGACTACTGCCAGATCCTGCAAGCGTGTTCGCCAATGAAAAACGCTTCGTGGTCGCCGCCACACTGGAACCTGCCAGGCGTGTGGGAGGGGATTTTTACGATTGCTTCATGATTGACCAAAATCGCCTGTTCATTACCGTCGCCGATGTATCCGGCAAAGGTCTTGCCGCCGCGCTGTTCATGGCTTCGGCCAAATCGCATATCAAGAGTGCGCTATTGCTCAAACCGCACGATGTCAGTGCGGCGTTAAATGATGCACAGACCGAACTGGCGCGCCAGAATCCGGAGCAAATGTTTGTCACCGTATTCGCAGCCATTCTCGATGTCGTCAGTGGACGACTTGATTATGTGAATGCTGGCCACGATGCACCTTTTGTGCGTACACCTGGCAACCTTGCCAAGCGGCTGAAGCCTGCCGCCGGCCCACCGCTGTGCGTCATGGATGACTTTGTTTACTATGGCGATGTCCATCAGATGGTTGCTGGCGAGTGGCTTCTTGTGATGACCGACGGCGTGACAGAAGCGACCAATAAACGCGGCGAGTTCTTTGGCAGCAGCCGGTTGGAAGTAATATTGAACGACGCCAATTTAGCACCTCTGCCAGGCCAACTTGTCAACCTGGTGAAGGCGCGCGTGCATGCGTTTGCCGAGGGTACCGAGCCCGCAGATGACATCACGTTGCTCAGCCTGCGGTGGGGTTAGCGTCGTTGCAAAAAAACGCGCAGTACCCCCTGTGATCCACTATCTGACGTTGATTTCCACCCGCCGATTACGCTCTTCTGCAACGCCCCCGCGAGTATTGACCATCAACTCGCGCTTGCCGCGCCCTGCCACCTGAACACGGTCCAGCGCAATGCCGCGTGCTGTCAAAAGCTCGCGCATGCGTTCGGCGCGCGCCAGCGAAAGCTTGTCATTGAACGCATCGCTGCCGACGTTATCGGCATGACCCGTCACGAGTAGATCAGGTTCAGGGCGACGCTTGATTTCATCGAGCACATTGGCCAGTTCTGCGTTGGATGCAGCGGTAAGCTCATCCTTGCCTTCCTGGAAATACAGCATGAAAGTAGCAGGCCGACCCGGCAGGGCAGCCACCGTCGCGCTGAAAATATTGTGTACCTGATCTGGGGTTAACGACACCAGCTCCGGTTTGCCCTCGGCTACAATGCGCGACGCGGCGAATGGGGTGTCGAGTACGCGTTCGGAATCGTTGCGGCGCACCACGACCCCGCCAACTTTTCCACCTGTGCTGGGTAACACCACCACCAACTCATCACCGAGCGTCGGACGGGTTGGCGCTTGGGCACAGGCCAATAGGAATGCGCTGATGGATGTACAGATAACGACATTCAAGAGAATTTTCATGGCCACCGATCTAATCGCATCACACTAGGGCCGGACAGTTGTGTCATCGACCCTGACCAGAAACTCGGTACCGCGCACACCCATGATGCTTGATGGCGTACGAATACGCATCGACTCGGGTACTTGTTTCACCATTTTCCCGGAGATCGCTGCCAACGTGCCCCTCTTCAGCGTACCGTCAAATTTACCGATGTGGGTAGTGCTGTCGAAGCTGTACTGGTCAATCGCAAAGACACTATTGGGCCCGGTGGATATCAAACTATTGTCAATAAACGTGATGCCCACTGCACCATCTGCGCCTGTCGTTATCACGTCCGCCGCGAAAACTTTCATGCCCGGTACTGCGGTGATTTTTTCAACGGCGCGTTGAATCGTAGCGGTGCCTTTGGCCACTTTGATGTGCCCGACTTCATTTGCAAAAGCCGACATGGCAATCCAGCCCGTGCATACCGCTAGCGTCCAATTTCTCCACATGGTAGCCTCCCCTTATTTAGTCTCATGTTGGTAGCCTCGGTCTTATCTTATCCCTTCCCCAACCGCTCAGCAATGGAAAACCGCACACACACCGAAGCAATGTTTCCGGCAAGATTGAGTGCCTGGCGCACGGCGCGTGAATTTCTTGAACGCTT
>JBKJVA010000330.1:0-1557 GCA_046589675.1 Usitatibacteraceae bacterium | reverse complement strand
GCAAAAGCCAATGATGCCGAGTTTGGTGGTGTTAGCTTGCTTGTCAGTTTTGGCGAATGCAACGGTCGCATCGATGTCCGCAAATACCTGTTTGTCCGGAACCCTGGCGACCACCTTTGACAATATCTCGCCGATGTCGTCCATTTTCGACACGTCTCCCTGCCGCGAAAACAATTCCGGCGCGATGGCGTAGTAGCCGAGCTTGGCAAGACGGCGGCAGACATCCTTGATGTGCTCGTGCACGCCGAAAATTTCCTGAATCACCAGGACCACTGAAAAATTTTCGCCTTTGGCCGGCTTGGCACGATACGCAGGAATCTTGCCATCGGCCACCGTGACGCTGACTTCACCGGCGACAAGACCTTTACTGTCGGTATTGATCGCTTGGGCCAGGATCGGGTTTGAGGCAAGCGCGAATCCACTGGCTAACGAGGTGACAATAAAACTGCGTCGATTGACACCGACCGCGGCGGAGCGGATTGCAGAGGCGTCGCCGCGATGCGAAACAGGCGTCAGTCCATAGTCGAGCAACTTCATGCAGTTCTCCTTTTATTTAAATTGCGTTGATAGATCAACGCAGGCCCAATTACACGACGGTCAGGCGCACGTCAATATTGTTGCGCGTGGCATTGGAATATGGGCAGACGTGATGGGCCGCGTCAACGATGGACTGCACTTCGGCTTTGTCCATACCTGGGGCGCTGATTTGCAAATCCACCTCGACGCCAAAACCGCCCGGAATCTGGCCGATGCCGACGGTGGAATTAATCGAAAGGTCATCGGGGAGTTTGGCCCTTTTTTGACCGGCGACAAATTTCATCGCGCCGATAAAGCAAGCCGCATAGCCCGCGGCGAATAACTGTTCGGGATTCGCACCGACAGCACCCGCGCCGCCAAGCTCTTTAGGGGTCGTGAGCTTGACATCGAGTACGTTATCGGAAGTGACAGCGCGGCCTTCGCGACCGCCCGTTGCTTTTGCATGGGCGCGGTAGACAACTGTTGCAATTGACATCGTGTTTCCTTTTTGGTGGGGTGGTGAGGGAACTTTAGTAGCGCTTCAGGCGATACCGTTGCTACGAGTGAGCGCTGCGCGAAGCTCGCCAAGCTGCCTGGTGAGGCTCATGAGCTCCGGCAGCGAACATTCGGTGGCGCAGGATATTTGCTGCGGCACGGCAAGCGCTTGCTTGTGCAATCGCTTGCCCGCTGCTGTCAGTGCGACGATCACGCGACGCTCGTCGGCGGCGTCGCGGGTGCGGGCGACAAAGGTGAGGACTTCGAGACGTTTCAGCAAAGGCGTCAAGGTTCCAGAATCGAGAAACACGCGCTCGCCCAGCTCGGATACGCTGCGCGCATCCTGCTCCCACAACACCAGCATGACGAGGTATTGGGGATAGGTCAGCCCAAATTTTTGCAGCAGCGGTTTGTATACCTTCGTCATCGTCAGCGATGCCGAATACAAGGCAAAACACATCTGGTTGTCCAGTAGCAACGAATCACGCGCTGACATTGCGGACAACGCCAATCGCTTGGCTGCGGCTGACGTCTGCGGTAACTTGG
>JBKJVA010000164.1:0-4060 GCA_046589675.1 Usitatibacteraceae bacterium | reverse complement strand
ATCCATTAGTGCCTGCGGTGCCTCGGCAAGCGCATACGACTTGGATATCAGCGGCTTGATTTTTCCCTGTTTCATCCAGCCCATCATTTCCGCCATGCCTTGCATGTTTTGCGCTGTTTCGCGCTTGGCAAATTCACCCCAGAAAACGCCCACGATTGAGGCGCCTTTGAGCAGCGCAAGGTTGAGCGGCAGCGTGGGAATTTCGCCATCGGCGAAGCCGATGACGAGGTAGCGGCCACGCCAGCCGACGGAACGAAATGCGGGCTCGGCAAATTTGCCGCCGACCGGGTCGAAAATCACATCCGGCCCTTTGCCGGCGGTTTCGCGTTTGATAGATTCACGCAAGTTCTCACGCGAATAATTAATCAACGCATCGGCACCATGCTGCTGGCAAATGGCAAGCTTTTCATCGCTGGACGCGGCCGCAATAACGCGCGCGCCAATCGCCTTGCCGATCTCGACGGCAGCCAGTCCCACGCCGCCGGAAGCGCCCAACACCAGCATGGTCTCATCGGGTTGCAACGCAGCGCGGTCGCGCACGCCATGCCAGGAGGTGCCATAGGCCAGGGAAAATATGGCGGCAAGGGGATAGGGCATGCCTTTTGGCATCGGCATCGTCACTGCAGCGGGTGCAATCACTTCTTCGGCAAATCCACCTACGCCGCAAAAGCTGACGACCTTGTCACCAGGTTTTAAATGCGTAACACCGGTACCGACGCTGATCACATCACCGGAAACTTCAGCGCCGGGCGAGAACGGCAGCGCTGGCTGTATCTGATATTTCTTCTGGATGATGAGAACATCCGGAAAATTGACACCCGCAGCCCGCACGCGAATTTTGACTTCGTTCGCGGCCGGCTCAGCCGAGGCGACTTCTTCGAGTACCAACGTTTCTGGGCCTCCCCAAGCTTTGCAGAGAATTGCTTTCATGGGTTGGATCTCGGGGTGGGGGAACTTACTGCACGCCCTCGTCCAGAAAAATGCCGTGCGGAAGCGAGACCGTGTCGATACCTTCCTCGCTCAGGGAAACCGCCTCATCTGGCGAAACACGACCACGGATATTGCGATGGCCTTCTTCACCGTAGTGCATGCGGCGCGCAGTCTCGGCAAATTGTTTTCCAACGTTTTCGGTATTGGCGCGCACGAACGCCTTGAACTGCTGCAGCATGTGTTCCTGAAGACCCGGCATCATTGCAGCAGGCATGACTTCCTGAGGGCCACTCACATGCGGCAACGCTGGCACCAGATCGGTTGCACCCATGTTCAGGCGTGGGGCAGAAAGCCGTTTGCTGATGTGGGTATCTCCGCAATGCGGACATTCGACCATCACACTGTTCAACTGGCGCTGGAAATCGTCCGCAGAACGGAACCAACCATCGAATTCATGGCCGTGGCGGCAGGAAAGGTTAAATACAATCATGGGGTTCCAGGTTTTTGATGGATAGACATCTATTTAAAAATTGGGGCAACAAAATTTCTTTCAAGTTAACCGGCTTGGGTATTTGGCGTCAATCATTTGGCACCCACCACCCGTTAACGATTGTGACGACAAATAAGCCTACTTGAATGTATCGGCATAGCGGTCTCGCAAAGTGCTCTTCTGCACCTTGCCCATTGCGTTGCGCGGCAAATCGTCAACCAGAAAAACGCGTTTAGGCAACTTGAAAGACGCGAGCTTGTCTTTGATTGCTGCCATCACGTCAGCCTCGAGTAAAGTCGCCGCAGGTTTTTTGACGATCACGGCGGCGACGGCTTCACCGAAATCAGGATGCGGCAACCCGATAACAGCGCTCTCCGCGACACCGTCAATTTCATCGAGCAGCAATTCAATTTCTTTCGGGTAGACATTGTAGCCGCCGGAGATGACCAGATCTTTGGATCGCCCGACGATGGAAACGTAACCATCGATTTCTATTTTTCCCACATCGCCGGTCTTGAAATAACCGTCGTCGGTAAACTCTTCCGTGTTTTTGTCGGGCATCTGCCAATACCCCGGCAGCACGTTATCGCCCTTCACTTGCAAGTTGCCAATTTCGTCGGCGGGACAGGCGCGACCTGCATCATCGACCACCCGCAACGCAACACCCGGCAACGACAGGCCAACCGTTCCACCCCGCCGTTCGCCCACCAGCGGATTGGAGGTGATCATACCGGTCTCGGTCATGCCGTAACGTTCGAGAATGATGTGTCCGGTACGCTCAAAAAACGTGTGAAAAGTCTCTGCAAGCAAGGGGGCCGAGCCTGAAATGAACAGGCGTATATTGGCGCAGGTTTCCGTTGAGAAGTCAGGTTCCGCAAGCAACCTTACGTACATGGTCGGCACACCCATGAACACGGTCGCGCGTGACAGCGCAGACATCGCAGCCCTGGCTTCGAACTTCGGATGAAAGATCATCTTGCTGCCATTGAGCAGCGCGGTATGACAGGCGACGAATAGCCCGTGCACATGAAAAATCGGCAGCGCATGCAGCAGGATATCGCCGGGCTTGAAGCCCCAGAAGGCATGTAAAGTCAGGGCATTGGACGACAAATTCCGATGCGTAATCATCGCGCCTTTGCTACGACCCGTGGTACCGGAGGTGTATAGAATCGTCGCCACATCGTCTGGTTCACGATTGGCGATCTCCAGCATTGGTGCGGCTTTCTGGGCATTTTCGTGCCACGAGCCGCGTTCCTGCTCGATCTCCACCCCGGTGTCCTCAGCAAGTGTGAAGCGATGCGTTATTCCATGCCTGGTGCAGAGCGCGTGCATCCAAGCTTCGCTTTTCGGCTGATGCACCACCACTTTCGGTGTGGCGTCACCGAGGAAATAATCAACTTCGCCCTGCTGATAGGCGCTGTTAAGCGGCAGAAAAACTGCACCCGATTGCAGGCAGGCAAGGTACAAAAACAATGCCTCCGGCGATTTCTCGACCTGCACCGCGATACGGTCTCCGGGAGATACACCAAGCGCTTGGATGAAGCCCGCGTAACGGGCCGTTGTTTCTTCAAGCATCGCGTAGGAATAGGCTTTGCCCGAGATGGTTTCGATCGCCGCTTGAGAACGATCCTGAGGAAAGCGTGATTGAAGTAGCGCGTAAAGATTTGCATTCACAGCTATACGATCCCCAGTTTCAATTGCCGATCCGCCACACGTGCAATTTTGTACTCTTCGAATTCGTGTTTCTGCAATGCCGTTTCGCCCAGAATACTCGCAATCGCCCTGCCTGGGAGCAGTTGGATTTCCGACCCGTACAACATATTTACCTGTGCCACTGGTGCAGCCAAGGCGACGTAAACACCACCACCCAATTTTCCCAATACAGTGGTCTCGATATGCGATCCTGCACTTGAGAGCGCATACAATGCACACGCAATGTCGGCCAGATAGGCAGAGAGCATGATGCGTTCGTCATCGAGACCAGTGGCGTGTGAATCGCAATCGACTAACAGGTGAAGCGTGGCGGGACGAGCCGTCGCCGGCGCTTCGTGGGGATGCGCGGCAAGCATGGACCATAAAATATCGGCCTGTGCCCACGCGCGAGCCGCGCCCAGTGCCTTGCCGCCGATGAGCCCGGCGAGCGCCACGAGTTCACCGTCAACTTGCGCATCGCCACTCAAGACGCCATCACGCTCAGTCAGACGGTAACCGCCTGGATATAGTTTTGCCAGATCATTGCGCTCTACCTTTTCAGCGATTCCGGGTCTGGTGACCGACTTTAGTTTCTCCAATCGTGCGCCCAGCAAAACATGCCGCTGGCGAGGGGACTTGGCAATAAGGATCGGCGGGTCCATCGACGCGGGACTCGTCGCCATCATCTCCGTGTCCCCCAGCCTGGAGCGTGCCTCTCCGCTGATGGCCGCCATCGACATCGCACTAAAGGCGTCGTCCAGCGCGGAAACGCCCGCTGCTTGCGCAAGTATGGACGGGCCCGACATGGCAAAGCGCGTGTTGGTCGAATACACGCGCTTGGTGGCGAGGGCGGCAAGCATCGACGCACCACCAAAGCAATTGGCGCCGCAGATCACCGTGATAGGCACACCGGAAGCCGCCACGCTGAGCGCGGCCCGATACATGTAC
>JBKJVA010000118.1:0-7243 GCA_046589675.1 Usitatibacteraceae bacterium | reverse complement strand
TTTAGCTGAAACGCATCGAGTTTCTTCAACCAGGCGTTCTTATAGGGCGTGAAAACGCTGTAGGTGCCGCCTGCCTGCGTGAGTATTTCGTCTTTTTCAAAAATTACCGTGTCTTTGAAGCTATGAAAGCCGATGTCAGATTGCATGAGAGCGTCGCGTACCAAAAGATCGCGGGCGATGGCCTGCGGCTCGTAGTCTTCGTTGGTGAATACCGCATCGACCTTGAGTTTCTTGGCCAATGTCGTGATCACTTGGTCGGCGCGGGCATGGCGAATTATCAAACCGCCGCCAAGTTTTTTTAACGATATATCGAGCTGTCGAATAGTCTCCCAGATGAACTCAACGCGACGGTCCCGCTTGACGGGAAGCGCATCAAGAATTGCCGAGTCGAAGACAAATACGCAATACACCTGTCGGGCAGATTTCAACGCGTGATAAAGACCGGCATTGTCGGTCACGCGCAAATCGCGGCGAAACCAGAACAGCGCTGCGTCCAGGGGACGGGTTTTCATAGGGTCAATAGGCCATGGTCAAGCGAGCGCTAAACGGGTAAAATTTCGCATTAGTGAACAGCATCAATTTTACCAATCATTTCCTGATCGCCATGCCCGGCATGGCCGATCCGTATTTTTCCAGGACGCTGACACTGATCTGCGAGCACTCCGAGCGTGGTGCTATCGGCTTGGTGATTAATAAGCCCATCGACGTCACGCTTGGAACACTTTTCGAACAGGTCAACATCGAGCTGACCGATGAGGCGCTGAGAATGGAACCGGTGCATTTCGGCGGGCCGGTGATGGTAGATCGGGGATTCGTATTACACCAGCCACTAGGCGACTGGAGTTCCACTCTGAAGATCGATGACGATACCGGCCTCACCACCTCGAAGGACATACTCGAGGCGATGGCCGACGGCAACGGACCCAGCCGCGTGCTGGTGACGTTGGGATACGCTGGCTGGGCACCTGGACAACTCGAAGACGAAATCAAGCGCAACGGCTGGCTGACAGTTGAAGCCAAAGCGACGATGATTTTTGATATGCCGACAGAAGCGCGCGTCACTGCGGCCATGGGGCTTTTGGGGCTTAATTACGGGAATTTGTCGGATATCGCAGGTCATGCCTGAGCGCATATCGAGCCCATTATGCAAACCGCAGAGACGATTCTTGGTTTTGATTTTGGAGAAAAACGTATCGGCGTCGCGGTTGGCAATACTGTCACTTCGCAGGCCAGGGCCTTGACAACCTTGCACGTTGAATCGAATGCAGCGCGCCTGGGTGCCGTAGAGAAATTGGTTGCCGAGTGGCAGCCGGCAAGTTTTGTAATCGGCCAGCCCGAGCACGCCGACGGACAGCCGCATGACGTCGCGCACCTGGCAAAGAAATTCGGTAACCGCCTGACAGAAAAATTTCGGCTGCCCGTGGCTTATATCAATGAAACGCTTAGCTCGGTCGAGGCCAGCAGCATTTTGGGTGCGCGTGGTGTTAAAGGCGTTGCGCAGAGGGCCGAAATCGATGCGGTCGCAGCGCAAGTAATTTTGCAGAGTTATCTGGATGAACGGGCTCGCCATGCAGCTTGATGCCGAACAACTCGTTACCGCGTTGGCGACAAAAATTGGTTCACTGTCAGACGATACCGTGGTGGTAGGCATTCATAGCGGCGGCGTGTGGGTCGCAGAGCGCCTGCATCAAATGTTAAAGGCGGTGCCACCGCTGGGGACATTGGCCGTGACACTGCATCGCGACGATTTCAGCAAGATCGGCCTGCATCCACAAAAAAAATCCACCGACATGCCGGTCAATATCGATGGCCGTCACATTTTGCTGGTAGACGATGTGCTCTACACCGGCCGTACCTTGCGCGCAGCCTTGAACGAACTGTTCGATTTTGGTCGTCCTGCCCGCGTAACACTTGCGGTGCTGGTCGATCGCGGTCTGCGCGAGTTGCCGTTCGCGGCCGACTACATCGGCGCAACCATGACGCTGGACGCGAATCAAGAACTGGTATTGACCAACGACAATCAGCATCTGCGCTTTGATGTGCGGACCCGGACTACCACCGCGCAAAGAAAAACATCCGAATAAAATCATCATGGCACTGACTTTCAACCCCCAACTCAGCTCGGATGGCAAGCTGAAACACCTTCTAAGCACCGAAGGCCTGCCCAGGCAATTGATCGAGGCCTTGCTGGAAACGGCAGACCAATTTGTCAGTGTGGGTGACCGCGAAGTGAAGAAAGTGCCACTGCTGCGCGGCAAGTCGGTATTCAATCTTTTTTTTGAGAACTCAACCCGCACCCGTACCACGTTTGAAATCGCCGCCAAACGTTTGTCAGCGGATGTGATCAATCTTAATATCAACGCCTCCTCCACCACCAAGGGCGAATCGCTGCTCGATACCGTCGATAACCTTGCTGCGATGAATGCCGACATGTTTGTGGTGCGCCACGCAGAGTCTGGCGCGGCGCACTTGATCGCACAACACGTCAAGCCCGGTGTGGCGGTGATCAACGCCGGCGATGGCAGACACGCGCATCCAACGCAGGGCTTGTTGGATATGTACACCATTCGCCACTACAAGAAATCGTTCCACAACTTGACGGTCGCGATTGTCGGCGACGTGCTGCATTCGCGCGTCGCACGCTCCGATATCCATGCGCTCACCACGCTCGGCTGCCCCGACGTGCGGGTGATCGGACCAAAAACACTGGTGCCGACCGACGTGGCGCGGCTGGGGGTCTCGGTGTTTCACGATATGGCGCGTGGATTGGAAGGCTGCGATGTGGTCATCATGCTGCGGCTACAGAACGAACGCATGAACGGTGCGCTGCTGCCCAGTGCCCACGAATTTTTTAAGAGTTATGGCCTGACGGCTGAAAAACTCGCCCGCGCAAAGCCGGATGCGATCGTCATGCACCCGGGGCCAATGAACCGCGGGGTGGAAATTGATTCGCCGGTTGCCGATGGTCGGCAAAGTGTGATCCTGCCGCAGGTGACTTTTGGGATCGCAGTACGTATGGCGGTGATGGCAACGGTGGTGGGCGCATGAAAATACAAATTACCAACGGCCGCCTGATTGACGTCGTGCAAAAACTCGATGCTGTGCATTCGCTCTACATAGCAGACGGCAAAATCGTGGCCAACGATACTGCTCCCGACGGCTTCAAGGCAGACAAGGTTATCGACGCTGCCGGAAAGATTGTCTGTCCGGGGCTGGTGGATTTGTCGGCGCGGCTGCGCGAACCCGGCTTTGAACATAAGGCGACCCTGGAAAGCGAAATGCTGGCTGCGGTGGCGGGCGGCGTTACGTCGCTGGTTTGTCCACCGGATACCGACCCGGTGCTGGATGAACCGGGATTGGTTGAAATGTTAAAGCGCCGCGCCGATGCGCTGCATCAAACGCGCGTCTATCCGCTGGGCGCGCTCACGGTCGGCTTGAAGGGCGAACGGTTAAGCGAAATGGTCGAGCTGACCGAGGCCGGCTGTGTAGGGTTTTTCAATGCCGACCAGCCCATCCCCAATACCAATACACTTTACCGGGCGATGCAATACGCGGCCACTTACGGTTATACGGTATGGCTGCGCGCGGAAGAATCGCATCTGGCGAACAACGGCATCGCCCACGATGGCGAAGTCGCCACGCGTTTGGGCTTGGCTGCAATCCCGGTCAGCGCAGAAACAGTTATGATCGCCACCGTTACCATTCTGATGCGTGAAACCGGTGCCAAAGTTCATCTGGCGCGACTTTCGAGTCGGCTGGGCGTTGATGCGGTACGGGCCGCCAAAGCGGACGGCTTACCCATCACCTGCGATGTCGGCATTCACCATCTGTTGCTCACCGACCGCGACATTGGCTATTTTGATTCCCAGTATCGCTTCGCGCCGCCGCTGCGCAGTCCTGCCGACCGCGACGCACTGTCGCGTGGGGTGATCGACGGCACGATCGACGCCATTTGTTCTGATCACACACCACACGATGACGATGCCAAGAACGTTCCCTTCGGCGAAGCGCTACCAGGTGCCACCGGCCTTGAAGTATTGTTGCCGTTGACGCTGAAATGGGCGCGACTGAGCAAGGTAGCAGATGCCCTCGCATTGAAAAAAATCAGCGCAGACCCGGCGCGCTTGCTTGGCTTGACCGCCGGCTCGATTGGCGTCGGGCAGCCAGCCGATATTTGTATTTACGACCCAAAGGCGTTTTGGGCGGTAACTTCGCAAACATTGCGCAGCCAAGGCAAGAACTCACCCTACCTCCGGCGCGAACTGGAGGGGCGCGTCACGCATACACTGGTGAACGGAAAGCTGGTTTTCCAGTCGTAGAAAATTCCCGCTGAGGTGAGGGTGCGGCGGCAACGCTGTCGGCCCGACCTGCCAAAAGCGGCTATCGCATGCGTGGTAGACTGGTTCGAACAAATGATGGCGCGATGCGCACGGCATGCAATGAGCGAGAACACTGGCGCATCTAATATCGCTTTGGTAGTGGAAGATGATGATCAGATCGGCTACCTGCTTCAGTTCATTCTGGAGCGTGAAGGTTACGCGGTTCACCTTGCCACAGATGGGCACCTTGCCCGTGAATTCGTCAACACCGCCCCGGCACCCGCCCTGGTCACACTGGACGTGATGCTCCCGCACGTCAGCGGACTCGAACTGCTCGCTGCGATTCGCGCCAAGGATGACTGGAAGGACGTGCCGGTGCTCATGCTGACCGCCAAGGCGCAGGAGAAAGACATCGTGCACGCGCTGGAAAACGGTGCCAGTGACTACATCGTCAAGCCGTTCAAGCCAGATGAACTACGCGCCCGCGTGCGCCGCCTTGCAAAGGGAAATCGATGAACCACTATTGGATACGACCCGTCGTGGCAATCGCCGCATTCTTCGTTGTGTCCGTTTGCTGCGCTGAGGAATTGAAGTATCCACGCACGGAGATAGAGGCAGGCTACGGTCACGAGACCCTAACCAACAATGGGTCGAACTGGCGCGTCGCGCATCTTGATTTGAGTCGGCAGATCGCGGATCGCCACACGATCTACGGCGGCTTGCGTGAGGTGCGGCGGTTCGGTCTGGACGACACCGATGCCACAATAGGCTTTTATTATCCGCTGGATGCAACCTGGACTTCTGTTCTGGAAGCGAGCGTGAGCCCGTCCCATCATGTCCTGCCCAAATACGCACTTTTCGGTCAACTACAGAAGACGCTTGGCGGCGGCTGGGGCGCAAACGTCGGGCTGCGGCACAGCGAATACGAACGTTCGGTCGTCGACATTCTCTCCGCCACCGCAGAGCGGTACTGGGGCAATTGGCGGGGTGCCTACACCCTTTACGTCGGCAAACCCCAGGGTGCCTCGTCGGCATCTGCGCATCGTTTCCAGCTTACGCACTTCTACGGCGAACGCAATTCCATCGGTGTAGCGTACACGACCGGCCGCGAGGTGGAGAACGTCGGGCCCCCGGTGGGTGTGCGCTCGACCGCTGTGAATGGCTGGGCGCTTGTCGGTCGTCATTGGCTTTCGAGCGCTTGGGCACTTACCTACGACCTCGTTTCGCACGAGCAAGGGACGCTATACCGCCGACAAGGCCTGCGGCTCGGTGTTCGACATTCCTTCTGACCCAGTGCTAAGACTCGCCCTGTGGGCGGGTCTCGCGGCGGCGGCTTGCGCGGGTGGCATGCTCACCTTGGTCGTGTTTTTGCGTATCAGCCTGCTGCTGCGTCGCGCGCACGAGGCACGGCTCACGGCGCGTTGGCGACCGGTACTCGCCCAATGCGTTGATAGCGAGCCGGTAGAGATTCCTCGCGTCGCGCGCGGCGACCAATACTTTATCTTGCGCCTTTGGAACATCCATCACGCACTCATGCGCGGACAGGTGACAGAGCATCTCAATGGCCTGATACATCGTACTGGCCTCGCCGACGCGGCACGGCGCATGTTGAGACATGGCAGCACGCGCCAGCGGCTGCTTGCGATTGTGACGCTCGGCAACCTGCGTGAAGAAAGCGCTTTGAACGAGTTCCGACTGCTCGCCGACGAAGCATCGACGTTTATTTCACTCGCCGCAGCGCAGGCGCTGCTACAAATTGCTGCAGAGGCGTCCTTGCCGTGGCTCCTGATTCGCGTGGGGCGGCGCCAGGACTGGCCGCTCACGCGGCTGTCGATCATGCTGCGTGAACTCGGGCCAGACATTATCAGCGTCCCGCTCGCCGAAGCGCTGTTGGCCGCCACCGAGGCCCCCGACGCAACGGTGCAGGTGCCTCGCTTGATCAAGCTCCTCGAACTCGCGCACCCTTCGGTCGCGGCACCGGCGGTGCGCGGCGCATTGGGGGCTGCGGGCGAGAATGTCGCCGTGATCGCCGCGTGCGTGCGTGCGCTCACTGACCCGCGCGACCGTGAGCTGGCTTGCACTTATGCCAATCACCCTGCATGGCAGGTACGCGTGACCGTTGCCATCGCGCTGCGTCGGTTCGCCGTGCCCGCAGATCGCGGTTTGCTTGTGGACATGCTGTCAGACTTGCATTGGTGGGTCCGCAGAAGTGCCGCAGACACACTGCTCGCGTTGCCCTTTGTCACCATCGCTGACCTGACAAAAATCCAACGTATCCTCCCGGACCGCTATGCCGCCGACATGCTAGCCGACGCGATCGCGGAGCAAGCCGTGTGATACCGCTCATCGACCTCATCGCCGGGCTACAGATATTTTTTCTCCTGTATTTCATCGGCATCAATACGGGGTATCTGGCGCTCAGCGTACTGTCATTCCCCAGCCTCAAGCGCTACCTCGATGCGCATAGCATGGATGATCTGCCGCGTGGCCAGTCGGGATTCGAGCCGCCGGTCTCGATCCTCGTGCCCGCGTACAACGAAGAGGCGACGATCGCAGCCTCGGTGCGCTCGATACTGCAACTGGAATACCTGGAGTTTGAAGTGATCGTGGTTAACGACGGTGCGAAAGACGGCACGCTTGAAGTCCTCAAGCGCGAGTTCGAACTCGTCCGTTTCCCTGAAGCGTATTGGCGACGTATCGATTCGAAACCGATTCGCGCGATTTACCGCTCGCGTGTGCATCCCAACCTCCGCGTGATCGACAAAGAGAATGGCGGCAAGGCCGATGCATTGAACGCGGGTATTAATGCCGCCCGCTACCCATACTTTTGCGGTGTCGACGCCGACTCCATCCTTCAGCGCGATAGCCTGCGGCGTGTGGTCGAGCCTTTTCTTGAGGATCCACTTACCATCGCCACGGGTGGC
>JBKJVA010000253.1:0-6394 GCA_046589675.1 Usitatibacteraceae bacterium | reverse complement strand
TGCTCCTTCAAACCGGCGACCCGAATTTCAAAAAATTCATCGAGGTTGGAGGAAACGATGGTCAGAAATTTTAGCCGTTCAAGCGGCGGCACTTTACGATCTTCTGCCTGTGCGAGCACCCTGCGGTTGAAGGCCAGTAATTGAATCTCACGATTCAAAAACAATTCATTAGGTTTTGTTCGGCGTGCGCTACTGGTCACCATCGGTGCAGTTTTTTCATTCGATTTATGTTTGGGCGCGCGTTTGGGTTCGCGTTTTGATTTAACTTTCATGGTACCCATAGCGTATTACGTTTTTGTGACGACCGCTACCGGCGTATTTGGTATGACATACTGATCCACACTAAAAATACCGACTCCTGCCGATATGCCCCATCACACGCTTGCCGCCGTTGATCTCGGCTCCAACAGCTTTCATTTGCAAATTAGTCGCGTCGTTAACGGCCATCTTTACCCACTTGACGCGCTGAAAGAAACCGTGCGCCTCGGCGCTGGTGTTACCGCCGACAAATCCATTGAGCCCGCAACTGCCGAGCGCGCCTTAGCCGCACTTCGCCTGTTTGCCGAACGCCTGCGCGGACTGCCAAAGGATGCGGTGCGCGTGGTCGGTACCAATGCCTTACGAGTGGCAAAAAATGCGAATACATTCGTCAAGGAGGCCGAGACAATTTTAGGTTATCCAATCGAAATCATCGCCGGCCGTGAAGAAGCGCGCCTCATCTATATCGGTGTTGCGAATAGCCTTCCGCCATTGAACCATCAGCGCCTGGTCGTGGATATCGGCGGCGGATCGACCGAGTTCATTATCGGTCATCGATTGAAGCCCAAAGTGGTCGAGAGCCTGTATATGGGTTGCGTCAGCTATTCAGAACGCTACTTTCCTGGCGGCGTAATGGACAAACGCACGTTCAAAGAGGCCCAGTTGGCCGCACGCAGGGAAATTGAACAGATCGCGGCAAAATTCCACAAAGAGGGCTGGAAAGAAGCATACGGGTCGAGCGGCACCGCCAAGGCACTCGGTGTCATATTTACTGAAAATGGCATCACTGCGGAAGGCATCAGTCTGGAGGGCCTTGAATGGTTACGCGACAAAGCAATCAAGGCTGGGGGATTCAAATCACTTGATCTTCCCGGCGTTAAAGGCGACCGTGTGCCGGTCTTGCCCGGCGGCCTGGCCATTATGCTCACGGTGTTCGAAGAACTGCATCTGATGCGCATGTCGGTGGCAGATACCGCCTTGCGCGACGGCGTGCTGCAAGACCTGCTGGGCCGCACCCATCACGAAGACATTCGCGATGCCACCGTGGAAGCGATGTCCAAGCGCTATCACGTCGATCAAACGCAGGCCGCGCGCGTAAAGCAGTTGGCGTTAGGATTATTCGAGCGCATCGATGAATCCGTCGACATCGAAATTGCATTCCAGCGCCGGCAAAAATTGGCCTGGGCTTGCCGCTTGCATGAGATCGGCATCGACATCGCGCAGGCCAGTTTTCACAAGCATTCCGCCTATGTCATTGCCAACGCCGATATGCCGGGTTTTTCCAAACGCGAACAGGCGGCGCTTGCCACGCTGGTGCTGGCGCAGCGCGGAAAACTCGTCAAGGTTGCCGGGGATTTGCCGCGTGAGCCTTCATTTGCGGCGAAAGTATTGTGTCTGCGCATTGCGGTGTTGCTGTCGCGAAGCCGACGTCAAGTTGATGTAAAGCGGTTTGGACTGGCCAAAGTGAACAATGAGTTCAGACTCTCGGTCGATGCCGGATGGCTGGAGGCCAATAGCCTCACCGATTACCAACTTCGTCAGGAGGCGCAGGAATGGGTCAGCGTCGGTATCAAGCTGGAATTTGTGCCTACCGTTGGCTAACTCTTATCCCCAATCGTATCCGGCGAGGCCATCGCCACGAGAACAGCCTTCGAGTCTCCATCGCGCCCCTTTTGTCGAAACCACCAGATGGCACCTTTCCGGACCGAGACATAGCCGTCGCCCCCATTGATCAATCTCCCGGCAACCATTCCCAGGGTTGGCTGGTGGCCTACGACGATTACGTTTCTGCTGTTGGTCGGCCAGCCCGCAGCGCGAAGTACCGCTTCCGCAGGCGCATCAGGCGCGAGCAACGGGATCGTTTCTATCGGCAACCCCAGTGCGGTCGCGGTCTGTTGCGCGCGGACAGCCGGACTTGCGATGACGTGCCACTGGCTGGTTCGCTGCGCTAAATCGCCCAACCGCGATCCAAGCCAGTCCGCCATGCGTGCCGCCTGCCGCTCGCCCCGCGGCGTCAATCGTCGGGCAAGATCAGTAGTTGCGAAGTCTTCAGCTTCCGCATGCCGCCACAGAATGAGTTCCATTCAATTCACCCCGATTCTGCCGCTGGCGGCGTTGTGCTGGCAACACGTGTTGTCAAATAAATCCCCGCAAAAATGAAGGCAATGCCCGCAAGATGAAACCAATATAGTTGTTCGCCCAAAAACATCCATGCGAGCAGAGATCCAAACACGGGCATCAAATGTACAAACAATCCAGCGACATTCGGCCCCACCTCTTCCACACCCCGGTTCCAGAAAACATAACCGATTAGCGAAGGAAAAAGTCCCACGTACAGCAGCGCGGTCGCTGCGCCCCACGACCATTGAATGGATTTTCCGCTGGCAAGTTCCCAAGCATAGACCGGCGTCATACCGATTAAGCCGATGGTACCGCAGACCGCCAGCAACGCCAGTCCAGGCACACCGACTGGCCGCCATTTCAACATCAAGGTGTAAAGCGCCCACAGCAACATTGAACCCAGTACGATCAGGTCCCCACGGTTAAATTGCAGCGTCGCTAACGTTTCCGGATGCCCTTTAGTCATGATCGCCAGCACTCCGACGAGTGAAACTGCCACACCCAGCATTTGTTTTGATGAAACGCGTTGCTTGAAAAATAATACGCCGAGCAGAATGATCATGACCGGAATGGCCGAATTCAACATCACCCCATTGGTTGCCGTGGTGTACTGCAAGCCCACGTAGGAGAGTAGATTGTGAAAACCCATGCCGACAATGCCAAGCAGCATAACGATGTTGCGATGCTGCCAGATGGTCCGCCTGTGCCTGTGAATTTGCGGCAGCGCAAACGGCATCATCAGCGCGACCGCAATCGCCCAACGCCACCAGGCAAGCGCGACCGGCGGGATCTGCCCCTCACTCACAAACGCGCGACCAATCACCCAGTTCCCCGACCAGAACAACGCCGTGAGTGACAGTAGTGCGTAAGGGGAAACGGTCAGATTATGCTTGGACATGACGGTTGAAGCAGGCACAAAAAAACCCGCTGTGACAAGCGGGTTTTCGATGCGCGCCAAGACGCTACCGCGTTACGTTGAGCTATAGATACAGAACTGCCGGGAAAACTGCCACTGCCAAAACGATTAATAACCACTCGACATTCCAGCGCTTTAGATGGCCGGTGTAGTAAAGAATGATGCAAATAATTGCGAAGACATAAAATGCGGCCAGTAGCATTGTTACCTCTCTATAGACTATCTGAGCGCACTTTCTCGACGCTTATTGATCGTAAGTTACCACACAATCCGCAGAATTTCACTCAATTTGTGTCCGCACTATACCGCATCTTCGCCGGTCTCTCCGGTACGAATCCTCACCACTTGACTCACGTCAGTGACGAAGATCTTGCCATCGCCAATCTTGCCGGTGCGGGCCGCCTTGATAATGGCGTCGATCGCTTTATCCACCATCGCGTCGGCCAAGATCACTTCTACTTTGACTTTGGGGAGAAAATCGACCGTGTACTCGGCACCACGATAAAGCTCGGTGTGGCCCTTCTGGCGACCGAAACCTTTTACCTCGGTGACGGTGAGGCCGGTACATCCCAGTTCAGAGAGCGCTTCCCGCACCTCATCGAGTTTGAACGGTTTGATAATCGCTTCTATTTTTTTCATTGACTTTTTCTCCGTGAAGTCCGCTTTATTTCGCTACGTATTTCGATGTTATCGGATAGCGCCAGTCCTTGCCGAATCCTCTGCGCGTAATCTTGGCGCCCACCGGGCTCTGGCGTCGCTTATATTCACTCAACCGTAACAACCGTGTCACGCGTGTGACATCTGCATCCAGAAAGCCCATCCCCACAATTTCTGAAGGCGAACGATCCTGCTCCATAAACAATTCGACGATCTGGTCTAACGTATCGTAGGGTGGCAACGAATCCTGATCTTTCTGGTCCGGTCGCAATTCCGCACTGGGGGGCCGGGTGATAACGCGTTCCGGAATTACTCTGGACACGCCATTTCGATAGGCACAGAGTCTGTACACCAGTGTTTTCGATACATCTTTCAGAATCGCGAAACCCCCAGCCATGTCACCGTAGAGCGTTGAATAACCGACCGCCATTTCACTCTTGTTGCCGGTGGTCACCACCATCGCACCAAACTTATTGGAAAGCGCCATCAGCAGCGTGCCGCGTACCCGGGCTTGAATGTTTTCTTCGGTGGTGTCGGCTTTGGTGCCCGCGAACTCGCCGGCCAGCGAAGTCTTGAATGCCTCGAACATCGGTGTGACGCCGATTTCGGAATAGCGTATGCCTTGAATCTGCATCATTTCGCGCGAATCATCGAGCGATATTTGCGCCGTGAATTCGGACGGCATCATCACCGCATGCACGCGATCCCGTCCAAGTGCGTCAACAGCGATCGCGAGTGTCAGGGCCGAATCCACCCCACCCGACAAGCCCAACAGCACGCCGGGAAAGCCATTCTTGTTCACATAGTCGCGCAGCGCCACCACCAACGCACGGTAAATGCTTGCCTCAACCGATAACGCGGGGTGAACAGCGCCTTTGATGAGGCCATCGCTGAAATCGACGATCCCCAGCGTTTCCTCGAACTCACGTTCCTGATAGCCTACCGTGCCGTCCGGATTGATGCCAAACGATGCACCGTCGAAGAGCAATTCGTCCTGCCCACCTGTCCAGTGTGCATAAAGTATCGGCACGCCGCTTTCCTGCACGCGAGCACGAACCACGTCGTAACGTGTTTCCAGTTTCTTGAAATCGTACGGCGAGGCATTGGGGACGACGATCAACTGCGCCCCCGCCGCTCTCGCAGCGGCCACCGGCTCGGCAAACCAGACGTCCTCGCATATGAGTACCGCAATCCTGACGCCTTCGTGCTCGAATACAAACGGCTGGTCACCGGTATCGAAGTAGCGCTTCTCATCAAATACCTGATAGTTCGGCAGCCGCTGTTTCAGGTAGGTACCCGTGACTCGTCCCTCGTCAATCAATGAGGCCGCGTTGTAGAGTTTGCCGTTCTTAACTTGCGGGTGGCCGACGATGACCTTGATACCAGATATCCGCGGTGCCAGCTCGGCAAGCGCTGCCGCACAGGCGACGCGGAAGTCACGTCGGAATAGCAAATCCTCGGGCGGGTAGCCGCAAAGCGCGAGTTCAGGTGTGACCAGCAAAGATGCACCGGCCGCCTTGGCCTGCTCGGCGTATTGAAATATCCGCTCCACATTACCGGCGAGATCGCCAAGCATGGGATTGAGTTGGGCGATGGCGATTTTCATGCGGGCGACAGATTGGGTGACGGAAAAAGTGAGGGTAACATTGAGCCTAGCAGCCTGTCGGACTTAAGGGAAACCGGCTGCAAAATGACCTGGCCGGTGCATAATTCCCCGCTTTCCAGCGCCAATGGAACAACCATTGGCTCGAAAAGCGTGAAATTCTGCCCGCGCCCATATCATTTTTCGCTTCGATTCCTTAAGTCCGACAGGCTGCTAGCATCCTTGTCAGCAAACGCGCTTTTGTCCAGTGCGTCCGACCCCGTCCTACAAGAATTCCGACGCTTGTCCGATAACGGCGACTGTGCCTCCGCCGTACGATGGCTGCATGGAATTAACCATCAGCGGAGACAAAACGTGCAGAACATGAAATATCTGGTGATCGCTGCCGCGATTACGCTGGTTGCCGGATTGGTGCCTCTGTCGATGATGATAAGCCCTGTCGGCACGCTCTTCGCCAAGTTCGCAGTTGCGCTGTCGATGATTGGATTTGCTGTACTTGCAATAGTGTATTTCAAGCGCGAGACGGCTGCGGCCCTGACGCTTCGCGATGAAGATTTTCATTGGCACTGATCGGGATGGCTGATCTTTAGGTTAAAGCCCTCCGATGGCGGGCTCAAAGCAGCGATTAAAACTCGATCACTAAACCCACACCACTACCACAAAGGATTAACCACCATGAAACAACTCATTATTTCTACCATGATAGCGTCGTCCCTGATGTTGGGCGCTTGCGCAACCCAAAGCGACAATCGGCCGCTTTATGTGGAAGATTCGCAGCGCGTTCAATATGGTTATGTTGAAAGCATCTCCTACATGGATGGCAGGGGCGGCACCACAGG
>JBKJVA010000167.1:0-2532 GCA_046589675.1 Usitatibacteraceae bacterium | reverse complement strand
GCTGTTTGCAGCGGCATAATCGTCCCAAAAGCGCGTCCCGCCCGTTACGGAAGCCATATTTTTTTCGGATCGGAGATAGGCGGGTACCACAATCGCATCTGGCGCGACGTTTGGCGGCGCATCGATTACGCCCAGCGCTGCAGTGCCTGGCGAATCGACTGACTCCCGTCGATGCACCATTACCCAGCGAATCCAGGTCAACACCATTTCGTTGCGCTGGTTGAAGCAATTTGATCGCACATGTACAACACCGGTCTTGCCGCTGGAATTTCCCCGAAGTCCAATGATCTCGGTCTCCGTGCGTAACGTGTCGCCGATAAATACCGGCTTTAGAAAACGGCAATCTGCATAACCGAGATTAGCCACCGCGTTGTAAGAAATATCGGCAACCGTTTTGCCGAAGGCGATGTGAAACACCAGCAGGTCATCGGCTGGCATCGAGGGATAACCCAGCGATTGGGCAAATGGTTCACTGCAATGCAGTGGCAAGCGCGAGCCAGTCAGCGCCTGATAAAGTGCAATATCACCCTGGGTGACGGTACGTGGCGTGGCGTGGCGAAATTTCTGCCCGAGGCGATAGTCCTCGAAAAAATAGCCAGCCAGCGGACGACCCGAATTTCTCATCCAGGTCTACGCCACTTCCAGTTCTTTGGTCATCTCCACCAGCGCCAGCAGCCGCTTTGCAGCGTTGACGTGGTGATGTTCAACCAGTCGGCCATTGAGCATGACAGTACCGCGGCCTTCGTGATGGGCTTTTTCCAGCGCCGAGATCACTTCGTGTGCGTGCGAAATTTCTGCCGACTTTGGCGTGAATGCATCGTTGCAATAGGCGAGCTGATTGGGATGTACCAGTGACTTCCCGTCGAAGCCGAGATCCCGCGTCAGGCGGCACGCGAGTTCGAAAGAGTGCATGTCTTTGATGTCTACGCTGATGCCGTCGACGACGGCACGTTTGTATGCGCGACCAACCAGCAACACATGCGAGAGTGAATAATGCAACGCCAGGCGGTCCGGCGTCTTATGGCCATGCAATTGGGTCAGTAAATCGCTGGTAGCCAAAATCATGCATGCAATTCGGTCCGAGGCAGAAGCAATTTCCTCAGCGCGAAGCACCGCGAGCGGGCTCTCGATCATTACCATGATCGGCAAATGCGAGCCGCCGGACTTGTCGAGCACCGACAACGCCTTGATCACGTCGGACTTACTTTCGATGTTTGGGAAAAGAACGGCGTCCGCGCCGATATCGGCAACCGCTTTGATGTCGTCGATTCCCCAGGGCGAATCCAGATCGTTGACGCGAACCACTTTTTCTCGCCGCCCGAAGCCGCCTTGCAATACGGCTTCCACAATTTGGCTGCGGGAACTCTCCTTGTTCTCCACCAGTACCGAATCGCCAAGATCGAAGATCAGTGAATCCACCTTGAGTGAGCGCGCTTTGTGCAAATGGCGTGGTGCGCAGCCTGGAACGTAGAGCATCGAACGGCGAGGGCGTAGATAAGGCGTCATGGTTCGCAGATTTCCGATTTTCAAGGGTATTTAAACCCCAATTAAAACTTGGTGAGCAAATTTTGCGCACTGCAGCAATATTATGTTGCATGCCTGTAAATGTCAATAGACTTCTATCTTATATAAGACATATAATGGTAAAATTCCCAACCGTGCTCGTGATAGCATCCATGCCAAATCAACCAGTTACCGCTATTAACGACGTCATGACACCCGTTAATTTTCCCGGCCCCAGTTTTCGGCCGCTTTACGACCAGATCAAAATTCTGTTAACGCAGAGCTTGATCGCGGGCGAATGGAAGCCGGGTGCGTCAATCCCATCAGAGATGGATCTAGCCGCACGCTACCAAGTCAGCCAGGGAACTGTGCGCAAAGCCATTGATGCACTGGCTGCCGAAAATATTCTGATACGCCGGCAGGGCAAGGGTACCTTTGTCGCCACCCATACCGAGCCTAAGCATCAATACCGGTTTCTACGCATCATCCCTGACAAGGGGGAGAAAGTCCATCCAACCACTAACTTCATCGACGTGAAACGCGGCAAGGCGAGTGCCGAAATCGCCTCTGCACTCGACCTGAAATCGGGTTCACCGGTGACGGCGATACGCCGCGTGCTGGTGTTTGCAGAAACGCCCATCATCCTTGATGAGATTTTTTTGTCATCCGTGCTGTTTCCGAATTTGACAATGGAGAAAATTCGCGATTCACGCGGCTCGATTTACAGTTTTCTTGAAACCGGCTACGGCCTGCGAATGATCAGAGCAGAGGAGCGCTTGCATGCCGTGGCTGCCGATGCGACTGCCGCTGCGCATTTGATGGTGACGGAAGGTACGCCGTTATTGTGTGTTGACCGCATCGCCTTCACCTACGGTGACAAACCGGTGGAATGGCGGCGCGGCTTGTGTTTAACGAATGGCTACTCGTACTTCAACGAGCTGGCTTGATTTACAACCAATCGCAAAGTGCGGTTTCGGCAAAACTAGCAGCCTGCCGGACTTAAGGAATCGAAGCGAAAATTGAGCTGGG
>JBKJVA010000293.1:0-3580 GCA_046589675.1 Usitatibacteraceae bacterium | reverse complement strand
CGTACACCGCTGTGGACAGGGTGGCACCCACCCCGCACAGCAGTAGGAACACCAGGGTTTGCACTGTAATTTTTGTGTAGATCGGCATGATTTGCCCTGAATACAGACTTTCCGTCCGGGCGGAAGTTCGTGTGTTTTTGAATATCGCATTCAAGCAAGGATGCGCACCAGCCGATCCTGTCGGGGCGGTACAGCCGCGACAACAAAGCACAGTTTAGCCGAATGCAGGCGTGCCCAAAAACGGCAGACCAGATCTGCATCGTCGTCATCCGGCGACAAATCTTGTGCTTGCCTTTTTCACCTCGCCAGGGAGGCTTGGATAAATTCAGAAAAATACATACGCAATCAGTAATTTAGCGAGATATTTGCAACCGCCATTCAGTTGGCGACCAACTGGCACGGGCATTGCTACTATAGGTCATAAGATAAAAGGTGGTGCGCACAATGAATTTCAATTCAGCTCGCGGCGTTCTGTATGGCGTGGTTTGCGCAGCGATTATTCCGTTGGGGGGTTGCGTGGCGGTGGGCCTCACGGCGCTGGGCGTGGGTATGGCCACGGGTGTATCGCACACCTTGGGGGGCATTGTTTACAAGACCTTCAGTGTCCCGCAAGCGAAGGTGAAGAAGGCAACGCTGACAGCGCTGTCGCGCATGCAGGTGAAAGTGGTGAAGATGACACGTGATGGCGATACCGAACTGATCACAGCCAAGGCAGGAGACCGCGACATCGAAGTGGAGTTGGAAGCGTTGACGGGTAACACGACGCGCATGTCGGTCACCGTGAAAAAAGACGGGGGCCTGCTGCGCGACAGTGCAACTGCGACGGAAATCATCCTGCAGACCGAACGGTTCGTGGGAACAAACTGAAGGAGTTATCATGCGAAAAATTATTCAACAACTGTTGGCAATTGCATTGGGTGCGTGTGGCTTGGTAATCAGCGCCCACGGACAAATCACTGGCAGCACTACCGCTACAACGACCACAACCACTTTAGGTACGCAAACGGCGACCATGGATAAGCTCGCCACCAACAGGGGCCAAGCATCAGTCGCAGACAAAAATGCGTCGAGTTTCATTATGCTGGCTGGTTCAAAGGACAATGCGCTGGCGCTGGTCAACGGATTACGCAACGGCACAGCGATTACGCTGACGAGTGCCCCGACAACCGGCAACACCACGGGCACCGGTACCGCTGCGAACACAACCATCACACCGCCCACCAGCAAGATGGGTTGGGGTAATGTCTTTATCTCACTGTCACTCGCACAGAAAATTCTCACGCAGGCAGGCATCACCAATCCCACCGCAGCCCAGCTGAAAATAGCGTTGATGGGCGGCGACATCATTGGTGCCGATGGCAAGACGGTGACCATCAAGGGTGTGTTGCAATTGCGTGCCGACGGAATGGGCTGGGGAAAAATCGCGCAGGTGTATGGTACCAAACTGGGCCCGGTGGTGAGCGAACTCAAATCTGCGAACAAGCAGATCGCCAGTGCATCTGCGACCACCGCTACATCGGCGACCGGCAAGTCGGCAACGACGCAGACGGCGGCGTCCAGCAAGGCTGCACTCACGACCGGCAAGGGCGTGACGACGGCCGGTGGCACCGCTGCCGGCTCGGTCGGCGCCAAGGGTCTCGCAACCGCCAACGGTAGTCTTCCCGCTGGCAAGGGGGCTGGTATTGTCACCGCGAGTGGCACGGGCAACGGGCATGGTAACGCGTTCGGCAAAGGCGTGGTCAGTGCAGGAGGCAGTAATGCTGCAAGCGCATCGACTGCTGCTGCGGGAACGCGCGGAGCAGGCGCTGGCACAGGACTGGTCACTGCCACCGGCGTGGCCGCGTCAAATGCCGCCACCGGACTCACCACGGCACAGGGCAATGTCGGTCACGGCCAAGGCCACGGCAATGCCAGCGGCAAAGGAAAAGGCGGCTAGCCATCCCGGATAACGGCGTCGTGGAAAGAGCCCGCAATACGGGCTCTGTTATTTTGCGTTCGATGGAATCTATAACCGGTGGCGGCAGCGGTCGGAATCCCGGCACGGGTCTAGCGCGATGTGCTCGGCAATCGTCTGTCATCGACGCGAAACACGCTGCTATCATGCTCGCATGAAAGCACCAGACTCAAAACTTCCGCACGTCGGCACCACCATTTTCACCACTATGTCCGCACTTGCGCAGGAAGTCGGCGCAGTCAATCTCGGGCAAGGCTTTCCGGATTTCGAATGCGATCCGCGTCTCATCGACATGATGAATGCCGCCATGCGCGCAGGTCATAACCAGTATCCGCCGATGGTTGGTATTCTTCCGCTGCGCGAAAGGGTCGCGGAGAAGGCGGCCACACTTTATGGCAGTCATTACGACGCCGCACACGAAATTACCATCACCGCCGGTGCCACGCAAGCCATTCAGACCGCGCTTACCGCGATCGTCCATCCTGGCGACGAAGTGATTATTTTCGAACCGGTCTACGACAGCTACGAACCGGTGATTCGCCTGAACGGCGGCGTGCCGGTGTTCGCTACTCTGAAATTTCCGGACTATCGGCCAGATTGGCAGCAAGTACGTGCACTGATCACACCACGCACCCGTGCCATCATGATCAACACGCCACACAATCCGACGGCGACCTGTTGGTCCAGGCAAGACATGGACGCACTCAGTGAACTACTTCGCGATACCGATATTTTTCTCATCAGCGATGAGGTCTATGAGCACATGGTGTTCGATGGCGCGCCACATCAGAGCGTGGCGCGGTTCCCTGCGTTGGCCGAACGCGCATTTGTCATTTCATCGTTCGGCAAAACTTATCACGTTACCGGCTGGAAAATCGCGTACTGCCTCGCCCCCAAAGCGTTGATGAGTGAATTTCGCAAAGCCCATCAAT
Organism: Usitatibacteraceae bacterium; assembly: GCA_046589675.1. GTDB lineage: Bacteria > Pseudomonadota > Gammaproteobacteria > Burkholderiales > Usitatibacteraceae > UKL13-2. The sequence goes on along the minus strand of JBKJVA010000293.1, from coordinate 694 downwards.
TCATCGTTTTTACGGTGCACACACCATCGCAACATGCGATTGCCAGTTACATGATGCTAGGCACACACAACGAACTCGCGAAATTCTATCAAGCCAAGCGGGATTTCTTTTTGTCACAGATGAAAGACTCGCGCTTCAAATGGCAAGCGTCCCACGGCACCTATTTTGTTTCAGCCCAGTACGCCCATCTCGCCGAATTTTCCGGCATGTCAGACGTCGACTTCGCACAACATCTGGCGCGGAAATATGGCGTCGCGTGCATTCCAGTGTCAGCGTTTTATCACAACGCTGCCGATCAGCAAATTGTGCGTTTCTGTTTTGCCAAACGCGACGCGACACTCGCGGAGGCGGCGAACCGGCTGATAAAAGTCTAGCATTGGCGGGCCTTACGGGGCAATAATGTCCGAAACAGCTTGCCGATACTCGATGTACGCATCAGGGAACTTCTAATAACCTCAAAATTTCGTCATTCCAGCGTAGGCTGGAATCCAGTCCATCGTATTTTCAAGCACTTGGAAGGACTGGGTCCCAGCCCCCACCTTAAAACACGCTGGGGCAGGCCCCGCTGGGACGACGGGGTTTTTAGAAGTTCCCAAGTGACGCAGGGCAGCAAACGTAGGATGCGCAAAATAGCGATGTCGTTTCGAGCGCAGCGAGAAATCTGCTTCTGCTTCAAAATATAAACAGCAGATCT
>JBKJVA010000176.1:0-4551 GCA_046589675.1 Usitatibacteraceae bacterium | reverse complement strand
TCATGTTTCGCGCCGAGCAAATTAATGGAATTTTTGTGGTGACTGCAATGAATAAAGTGCATGCAATTTATTCACCCGCCTTGCAGTAAAGGAAGATGACCAGCCCATCTCAAGTTTGCAATCCGCAGCGAATGGGCGGGGAATTTTTAATTGGGCTTTTTCTCTCTGGCAGTAAATATCCCCAAGCCGAGCCAAGGGTCTCCCGTGGGACGCTAAATTAAAGGGGCTCATCTGAGTTGTGACACAATTGTCGCCCTAAATCGAAGCGAATGAACCAACCATCGGGAATACCCATCATGAACAAAAAGATACTGAAATCGATGCTGATGACAGGAACAATACTGTTGGTGGCCGGATCGGCACGGGCGCACGAGCTATTTTTAAAGCCAGACAACTATTTCCTGAAACCGCAATCGAAAGAAGTGCTTAAACTGGTCAACGGAACGTTCGACAAGAATCTGGCCATTGTCGCGCGCGCACGAATGCAGGACGTGAGCATTGCGGCGGATGACAAGGTGTTCCATCCACCGCTGACCGATTGGCACGATGCCGATGCGGCCTCCTACCTGAGCTTCACCACCGGCAAGGCAGGCACCCATGTCGCTGGCGTCTCGACCCGACCCGGCGTGAGGACGCTGCCAGCGGTCGATTTTCGCGCCTTCCTGAAGACATATGGGGCGCTGGATGGCCTGGCGTCGTTCGAGAGTGAAAGCAAACTTTCCGCCGTGCGTCAACGCTCAGCGAAACATGTCAAGGCAGTCATCCAGGTCGGCGATACATACACCACGGATTATTCCCGGCGCCTCGGTTATGCAGTGGAGATCGTTCCCCAGAATAATCCCTATGAACTAAAACTAAATGAATCATTGCGCTTCCAGGTTTTGCACAACGGCTTGCCGGTTGCGAATCACCTCGTTTATGTCAATCACGCTGGGTTCAACGAGGACGATGACGCCGAGCGGCGCGTCAACGCCCTAAAACTACGCACCGACAAAAATGGTCTGGCGAGCGTCAAGATCAGCAAAAAATCCGCTTGGTATATCGCGCTCATACACGTGCATCCGGTCAACGACGCGGACGCGGACTACGAAACAAATTGGGCCACACTCACATTTGAGATGAAGTAGGCGCGATTGACTCACACTGGCTACTCGGACAACACCCGCCTTGCCAGGAAAATGCTTTGAACTGTTCTGGACGTTTTTGAGTAAGAACGGCTATTCCACAGCAAGCGGCGCATTATTCTGGTCCTTCACTGGTGAATGCTCAGCGACGCGACGAAGGCTTCTGCGCCGTAGCCAGAGCCAGATACCGGTAACAGCGAGCAACGGCGGAATCAGTCCAACCAGGCAAACCAGAACGCGGCCGGGCATGCCGAATCCCTGCCCGCTATGGAGCGGAAACTGCCAGATACGAATCTTATCGCCAACGGTGCCATTGCGGTGGTCAAATTTGCCCAGCACGTCACCGTTGCGGCCATCGATGAAAATACGGATAGTGCCGCTGTCCATGATGTCACCGGGCGGCAGGAACCGCACCTGATAGTAGCCGCGTGCTTCGATCTTTCCCACGCCGGCAATCGGATCAACGGCATGCACTGCGCGCGCCTTTGCAATGGCTTCGTCCCAGCCTATTTTCCATACCTGTTCGAGTCGCTGTGCACCCGTCGGACGCAACGATGCCGGCCGTTCAGTGAACGGTGCCACCGCTGCCAGTGCCGGTTCGACCACCGTGGGCAAATTCATGTACAAGCCTGTAAACGCAGTCACGATCAATATCAGGCCCGACGCCAATCCGACGGTGCGATGCAGGTCGAACAGCACTCTGGCGCGGCTTGCCTGCCACTTCACAGTAAATGACTTGCGCAGCAAATTGAGCCGAGGCACAGCGAGGAACATGCCAATCAATATTCCCACGCTCCAGATCGCCGCCACGATGGCCGTGATCCACTGTCCGGTCTTGTCGAGAAACAGGCTCATGTGCAGACGATAGATCATCGGCATGATGTGTGCCCGTGTGCTGCCGATTTCTCCCCAGTTTCGCTCGCCGAGAAGTTGGCCGTCATATGGATCGGCATAGATTTCCGTCGGTCGCGGCGAATCACGATCCAGGCGGCCTGCCACCGCCGCCTCGCGCGTATTCATGATGACGTGGATCGAGTTGCCGGGATCGTCGGCAAAAAGAAAGTAGCCCACAACCAGTTGCGGATATTTCGTCTCAATGGTTTTCGCAATCCCGTCAAGCGCGACGCGCTGTGTTTTCGGTCCTGTGCGGTGCAAGTCTGGGTTGAGCAGCGCATCAATCTCATGATGAAACGCCAGCAGCGAGCCGGTGACGCCAGTAACGACGAGCAGCATCGCAAGCGCGATTCCCAACCAGCGGTGGATTTGGAGCAATTTTTTTCTGATTGTCATCCTAAACGGACCTGCTGTGCAATTAAGAGTATTCGCAGTCTAGCGGACTTTCAAGCCAATCCTTGCGGGGCTTTCGCCCAGACGCAAGCGCTGGTGCGGCTCTCCAGTGCATAGCCTTGAAAAAGCGCGCCGGTGCCTGGCCTTGCGGCATTGTTGATTTTCGAACAAAGCAAATAGCCTTCGTTTGATCTACCTCAAAAACCATTGCCGCATGCACGTTAACCTGTTTACAGGTGGTGGTGACGCGGCCCATCTCGTTCCGCCACTCAAACGGAGTCGATTCATGTACGGATTCAGCACTAAGTTAACTACAACATTATGGTCCGGCAGTTCCTGTTCAAGGACTTCACCGTACTCAAGGTCTTGCTGACGGCAATCATTGTCGGCGGCATCGGCATGGTGCTCTACGGCTATTGCCCCGGCACGGCGGTTGCGGCCATCGGCACCACTGGGCGCAGGCGAAGGGCTGTCGCCGAGCCAACTGTTGCTCGCGGCGGTAACCAACTGCCTGTCGGCGAGCCTGTTTTTCGCCTTACAGAAATTCAAGTAGGTACCAATAACCGAACCAGCTTTAATTGTGGCGGCGATCCACAAATTATTTTGTACTTATGTGTGTCAGCGCACTGTGCAGCCACGTTTGCGGGCTTATGGTGATATCCCATGATGCTCAAAACATTTTGTGCGTCATGCATGCTGGTTCTCAACTCATCATTCATCCCAATAAGGAACATACATCATGTCAAAGACCCTTCATGCTAGCGCAAATACTCCTCATCCAAGCGAACTCCATAGTTTGGCTGCCAACGATCATGAAGCAGCAGCCAAACACCATCGCAAAGCGGCAGAATGTCACGATCAGAACAAATTAGGGGATGCTAAGAACAGCTCCAAAAGCGCCATGGATTGTTGCAATATGGCACAAAAGCATTCGGTAACTGCATGCGAGAGTTCGACCAAGTAACTGCGCGGGAGCAGCTACAGATCCCGGGGCGATTCAGATTTTCTGACAGGCATTTTCAAGCGCTACCAACTGAATCACCCGATTTTCTAGGCTGTTCGACTTAAGTTTGGACGCTTTGGACGAGGTGATTCGCTCTTGGGTCGGGGGACATACGAGTCACAGACTTCCTAGGCGGATCTAGATTCGAGAATGATAATAAGGAATGAATATGCACAACGTTCATGACAGACAGCCTACGCCACTATTATTTTCGTCATTGCAAAGACAATCAGGCTGAAACTTTGGCAATGTCTCGACGCGGGAAAGCCGGTCGCGTCAATGCAGTGATTTTCCTTGCCTTGTGTTAGCTAGCGAACAGAACATTGCGCTGCGGGAGAGCAGCATCATGTGTGATAGCCGCTCTGCGCGCGGAAGGCGCGGTGGATATCGATGAGGCGCTTGACGCGATGGAAACCGGGTGGAGTTCAACCGGTTGCAGCGTCGCGACTAGTGGAAAGCGCGTCCAATTAATTCTTCAAACAGGAGAAATATCATGCCGCTCAGAAAAGGATCCACCCAATCGGTCGTCAGCAGCAATATCAAGACGCTGGTGGATGAATGGAAGAAGGATGGATGGATAGGCACCAGCCATCCGCCGACCAAGAAAAAAGCGATCAAGCAGGCCGTTGCCATCGCAATGGACAAGGCCGGCAAAAGCCGCAATACGTAGCCGCGCAGGTGCAAGGGCCAGTTAGACTTAGTTCATCCCATCCTTCCTTGCAAAGGAGGGCCGTCGCTAACTCGAGCCATAACCCCCAGGAGTGAAATCGCATGAACACGCATAGCGCTGAATTACCGCAAGTGCACTTTGATGCACTCAGGGTCAGGCGCATTGTGGAGCGGGTGTTTCGCGGCTACACCGGCAGTCTTGGTGTGCGATTGTGGGACGGTAAAGTCATATCGCTGGGACGAGCTGGTCCGGTCGCGACCGTTGTTGTACACGCCGCAACACTTTTGCGTGAGTTGGCGTGGCGGCCTGACGTACTGCGACTTGCGGAGGCTTATTTTTACGAAGAGATAGATGTGGAAGGCGATCTCTATGCGTTGTTAAAGCAGAAAATCCATCTACAGTCCGTGACAATGTCCATGCGTGATCGGCTTCTGCTGCTTTCTGTCGCCTTGTTTGCTGGTAGCGAT
>JBKJVA010000227.1:0-1277 GCA_046589675.1 Usitatibacteraceae bacterium | reverse complement strand
GCGGCATCGTAATCTTTCAAGAAGAAAATACCGCCACCCTCGGAGCGCACGTAACCATCTCCATCGGCGTCAAACACATTGCAGCGACCCCGTTTGGAAAGCATGGACGCTTTGGAGAAACTGATAAAGCCAAAAGGGTGCGCATGCAAGCTCACGCCGCCGGTCAATGCCTGGACCGTCTCGCCGGAAAGGATGGACTGGCAGGCCTGATGAAATGCCACCAGCGACGAAGAACAGGCGGTATCGATGGCCAGACTGGGCCCGCGAAGATCAAACACATATGAAAGACGGTTGGCGGCGATACTGGCCGTGTTGCCGGTAGCGACACTCGCATCAACAGTACCAAGATCATCTGCCAATCTGAATGAGTAGTCCGCACTGGCAATACCGATGTAGACGCCGCAACGACTACCCTTGAGCGTAGACGGCCTGACACCGGAATTTTCCAGCGCTTCCCACGCCATTTCGAGCAACAAGCGCTGCTGCGGATCCATCAGCGCCGCTTCGCGTGGTGAAATACCAAAAAAAGCCGCATCAAACTTGCTGATGTCGCCTATCGACCCTGCGGCAAACGAATAACTGGTGCCCGGATGGTTCCTGCCCGGATGCAGAAACGGCGCTTTTTCCCATCGGGACGCATCGACTTCCGTGACCAGATCACGACCTTCCAGCAGGCCGGGCCAATAATCCTGGTTGGTTGATCCCGGAAACCGGAACGCGCAGCCAATTACCGCAACTTTTTTTGTCATAGTTTTATGTACCACCCTTGCACATCATGTAACCCGGCAATTTTTACGTTGTCCGGTAAGCGCGCGTGCGGCAAGTTCCGTGAACATTTATCTGCTGATGCTAAACACTATTACCGTAAAAAATTGTTACTGAGGGCCGCAATTGCATTCGTCTCGCTTACTCAAAACAATCCGTCGGTTCCCCGAAAAAGATGGGGCAAAAGAGAACGACCAATCGGGTAAGGAAAGGTCGTCGCATCAATATGACAGATTCTATCGTATTGTGTCGCGAAAGTCCTTACGGCGTACCTACCTGAACGGGGGGGAATTGGAAGCAAGCTGGGCTGCAATGCAATGAAGGTCGACGGCACATTTTAGGCTGGCATCAGCAAAAAGCGATGGTCAACTGCTCTTTTCGGTTTTTTTTGAGGATGCGCGAAGCGGGCCTTTATAAATCCGGCGCGAGCTGAAAAAACCTAGGGAAACGCCGATTAAGTCCTTCGACAGGCTCAGGACGAACGGTAACTTGTTGATTCCGTTCGTGGTGAG
>JBKJVA010000170.1:0-6381 GCA_046589675.1 Usitatibacteraceae bacterium | reverse complement strand
GCGCGCGGGATCCCGGTCCTGCAGCAACAAGTCAAATCGGATCATACCGATTACCTGCCCAGCCTCAACGTGCGCTGGAATCTCGGCAACAATGTCATCGCTCGTCTGGCATTGTCGCGAACACTGGGCCGTCCCAACTATGGAGAGCTCGCGGGCTCAGTGGTCCTGAACAACACACTACTCACCGGTTCCGGTGGCAACCCGAATCTGAAACCCATTATTGCCAACAACGTCGATACATCAATCGCCTGGTATATGGGTCCGCGCACGTATGTTTCCGCCGGGGCCTTTTCGCAGGATCTGAAAAACTACGTAAAAGTCGGCACTGCGCCGGTGGAACTGATCAACATCGATACCGGCCTGCCCGCCGTCTACACGGTCACCTCACGCGTCGGCAAGAACGCGACCTTGAAGGGCTTCGAACTGGCGGGCGAGACGCCAATTGGGGCGGGCTTCGGCGTGTTGGCGAACCTGACGTACATCGATGCGAAGGACGAAGATGGCCTGCCGATGCTGGGTACGTCGAAGTGGACCTACAACGTGCGCGCCTATTACGAAGATAAAAAACTCAGTGCCAGCGTCGCATGGAACCACCGCAATGCGTACGCCTATTTCTTCCAGGGCAATGGCACCAATACACCCGGCAACGGTGCGCGCTATTTTGCAGCGGCCGGCAGTCTCTCTGCGTCCGTTGGATACAAAATCACTGACAACACGAGCGTTCATCTCGATGCCAACAACCTGAATAATCCGATCCGTTATACGTATCATGTCAACAGGGATTCTCCGGCGGCCTTTTACGAGAATGGCCGACAGTACTTCGCAACTTTGCGTGTTAAGTTCTGAAGATGCCGATAGAAAAGAGGAAGTCGAATGTCGCATTTTTTCCATATTGGTGCGCGCTTGAATTGATCGGTCGGGAAAATCTATGACGGACACGAAGCCAGCGGAAGAACCCGGTAAGCGCCATCAACCATGGCGGTGGATTCCGACGCTTTACTTCGGACAAGGCATTCCGTATGTCGTGGTGATGACGCTCTCGGTCATCATGTACAAGAATCTGGGACTGTCCAACACCGATATCGCACTCTATACAAGTTGGCTGTATCTGCCGTGGGTAATCAAGCCACTCTGGTCGCCGGTGGTAGACATGTTCAAAACCAAACGCTACTGGATTGTGACCTTGCAGCTGGTCATTGGTGCCTCGCTGGCACTGGTCGCGCTGACGATACCCACGACACATTTTTTCCAGGTCACGCTGGCCGTTTTCTGGCTGATGGCGTTCAGTTCTGCCACCCACGATATCGCCGCCGACGGTTTTTATATGCTGGCGTTGCCACAGCATGAACAGGCCGCTTTTGTCGGCGTGCGCAGCACGTTTTATCGCATCGCCATGATTACCGGACAAGGTGGGTTGGTATTTCTGGCCGGAAAAATAAGCGAACAGACCGGCAATGTTTCGCTGGCCTGGTCGATTATTTTCTTTATTCTGGCAGGGATGTTTATCGCCCTGTTTGTTTACCACCGCTTTGTACTGCCGGTGCCAGCCAGCGACCAACCAATGCTGCGTGGCATTGAAAGCGGCAGCGAAGTTTTCAAGGGCTTCGTCGATACCTTCAAGTCATTTTTCAAGCGCCAGGACATATTTATCATTCTCGCGTTCCTGTTGCTGTTTCGTTTTGGCGAAGCGCAGGCGCTGAAGCTGGTCGCACCTTTCCTGCTCGATCCTCTCGCCAAGGGAGGATTGGCACTCACTACCTCGCAGGTCGGTTTGGTCTACGGAACGATCGGCGTGATCGCGCTTACCCTTGGTGGATTGCTGGGCGGCTATGCGATTTCGCGTCATGGCCTGAAACGGTGGATCTGGCCGATGCTGCTTGCGGTGCATTTACCAAATTTGGCGTTTGTATTTTTAGCTTACGCGTTACCTGAGAGCGTATATGTCATTGCCACCGCCATCGCCATTGAGCAATTTGGTTACGGCTTTGGTTTTGCCGCGTATCTTCTGTTCATGATCATGGTCGCAGACGGCGCGCACAAAACCGCGCATTACGCGATCTGCACCGGCTTCATGGCGCTCGGCATGATGCTACCCGGCATGGCCAGTGGGTGGATCCAGGAACAGCTTGGCTACCAACATTTTTTCATCTGGGTGTGCATCGCCACGCTGCCGTCATTGTTGGTGACGGCATTCATAAAAATTGATCCCGCGTTCGGTAAGAAGGCTGAAACTTGAAATGAGCGTCGCAGTAACCCCCGGGCGCTTAATTTCGCTCGACGCCTTTCGCGGTTTTGCCATTGCCAGCATGGTGCTCGTTAACAACCCGGGCGACTGGGGAAATGTTTATTCCCAGCTCGCACACGCAGAATGGCATGGCTGGACCTTTACCGACTGGGTCTTTCCATTCTTCCTGTTTGCCTGCGGCGTTTCGATGACATTTTCACTGGGGCGCAGAGCTGATGCAGGGGATGACAAGTGCGTATTGCTGCTGCAACTCTGCAAACGCGCGGCGATCATTTTCCTGATCGGCTTTTTGCTCAATCTGATTCCGAATTTCAATTTCGACACGGTGCGCGTCCCCGGCGTGTTACAACGCATTGCGCTGTGCACGATGCTGGCGGCACCGATCGTGCTGTACTTTAATTGGAAGCAGCAATGCGCCTGGATTGTCGCGCTGTTAGCTATTTACAGCTTGTTGATGCTGTTCGTGCCGGTGCCTGACGTGCACGGCGTCATCGCTGCAGGCGTATTGGAGCCGGGTCGCGATTTTGCTGCCTTCGTCGACAGGGCCCTGCTCGACGGACATCTGTGGGCAAAATCGAAAACCTGGGACCCCGAAGGCCTCGTCAGCACCCTGCCCGCTTTGTGCAGCCTGCTGTTTGGTGTGCTGGCAGGTCGCTGGCTGCAAACTCGTCACACCGCTGCCGAAAAAACCGCATGGATGATGACAGCCGGTCTGCTTTGCCTGTGGGTTGGCGCGATCATCGATGCGAGCTTCATGCCGATCAATAAAAACCTCTGGACCATATCGTTTTGCATTTTCATGACGGGCTGGGCGCTGCTGGGTTTTTCTTGTTTTTATTGGTTGATGGATGCCAATGCGTCGACGAAATTGCGCGACAGAACGCAGCGGGTTTTCCAGCCGTTCACCATTTACGGCTTGAACGCATTGTTCATCTTTGCCTTTTCCGGATTGATCGCCAGGATGCTGGGCATTATCAATGTCGGACAACCTTCCGGCGGACCAATTTCGCTCAAAGCCGTGCTCTATGCGCCGTTGCAATCGCTGCCGATTGCAGCGGTCAATGCGTCACTTTTATTTGCGGTTTTATTTAATCTCGCGATGTTCTTGGTTGCTTGGCTTATGTGGAAGAGAAAATGGTTTATAAAAGTATAGGCACTAACATTGGCGCGGTTTACGGGCAACAAACGTCTGGAAATGCGCACCGGGCGGCGGTCTACGTTTTTTACTGCAGTTTATTTTTTCTGACAAGCTGCGCACAGGTAGCTAGCCCGCCCACGCCACAGATCGACCTCAACCCGCCGCCACCTACCCCACGGGAGTTTCGTGCCGCGTGGGTTGCAACGGTAGCCAATATCGACTGGCCGAGTACGAAGATTCTCACCGTCGCGCAACAGCAGCAGGAAATAATCGCCATTGTCGAGCGTGCAAAAGCGCTGAATCTCAATGCACTCATCTTTCAGGTGCGCCCCGCCGCTGATGCGATGTATCCGTCGATTCTCGAGCCGTGGTCCGAATACTTGACGGGCGAGCAGGGCAAACCACCGAACCCTTACTACGATCCGCTCAAGATGTGGGTTGACGAATCGCATAAACGCGGCATCGAACTGCATGCGTGGTTCAATCCCTATCGCGCGCGGCATACCTCGGCTAAATCGCCCAACGCACCAATGCACATCGCCAACACCAACCCCGAGGTCGTCGCAAGCTATGGCGGCTATCAGTGGATGGATCCGGGCGAAGCGTTGGCGGCACAACGTACCCTTGACGTCATTCTGGACGTGGTGCGGCGCTACGATATCGACGGCGTGCACGTCGATGATTATTTCTACCCCTACCCCGTCAACATTCCAGGCAGCATGCCCCCCGTCGAGCAAGACTTCCCGGATGATGCCGCCTGGCAGCGCTACCTCGGACTGGGCGGAGGTCTGTCGCGCGCCGATTGGCGCCGTCGCAATGTCGACCAGTTAATGGAAAAAATTTACAGCAGCGTCCATCTGGTGAAACCCTGGGTACGCGTTGGCATCAGCCCCTTCGGACTCGGTCGTCCGGACCGCCGTCCGGCGGGCATCGCTGGTTTCAGCCAATACGACAAGTTGTATGCAGATGTCGAACTCTGGCTTGGCAAAGGATGGCTGGACTATCTGGTGCCGCAACTTTATTGGCCGATAGATCAACGCGCGCAATCGTTTGAACTTTTGCTCGACTACTGGCTCACACAAAACACCATGAATCGCCACGTCTGGCCGGGCCTGTATACGAGCCGCATCAACAGCACTGAAAAATCCTGGCCCATTGATGAAATAGTCAGGCAGATTTCCTTGACGCGCTCGAAAAATACGCCGTTGGGTCACGTGCATTTCAGCATGGTGGCACTCATGGAAAATCGCCGGGGCATCAACGACGCGCTGAAGGCAGGCGTGTACAAGGCTGCCGCCCTGGTACCAGCCGCACCCTGGCTGGATAGCTCGGCGCTTGCCTTCGTCCCGCCGACGCTTAAAGTGGACGCAAATATCCTCACCAGGAAAATAACTATCAACGTGACGAGTGTCAAACCAGTTTCGGAAACACACGCATGGCAAATTGCGGCATGGATTCGGTCTGGCGGCGTGTGGCGATTCGAGGTTGCGCCGGTTTACATGGCCGAAGGCACGCGCTCATCTGCTGTTTCCATTCATTTTGTCTACAACCTCGATGACGCCAGCCAGATTCCAGAGAAGGTGGTCGCGTTTGCCGTCGACCGTTTTGGCAATGAAAGTCCGCGCGTGACGTGGTCTGCAGGCGAGAAAAAATAATGGTCACGGATGCCACGCCTGCGCTTGCGATTGCGCCTTGCGGCCTCGGCATTGACGCCGGTGGCACGCAAACCCGCTGGGCGCTCGCGAACGCATCCGGTGACATCATCGCCAACGGTCACGTTGCTGGCTTGACGGCGCTGCAGATGAGTACCGATGGCGGCAGACAACATATCCGTGAAGTCCTCAATGGACTTGCCCTCAACGTGCGCGCCCATGGGCAGCCTGCCAGCGTATATGCAGGCCTCACTGGATTCAGCGAAGGTGGCGAAACCCTGTGCGCGCTAATCGCCGACGCGCTTGGCGTAAATGTCAGCACGGTCAGATTAGGCAGCGATGTCGAGATCGCCTATCTCGATTTATACACGCCGGGCGAGGGCATCGTCGTTTATGCGGGCACCGGTTCGATTGCCGCGCTTATAGACCAGGACGGCATCTTGCATCGTGCCGGTGGCCGCGGTGTGCTTCTCGATGATGCAGGCGGCGGATATTGGATCGCGCGGGAGGCGCTTCGACACATCTGGCGGGGCGAAGACGAACATCCCGGGCAATGGCAAGATTCTCCGATGGCACGCGAAATTTTTGCCCGCATCGGCGGAAGCGAATGGGCGCACACGCGTAAATTTGTCTATGGGGCAACCAGCGAACGTGCGCGCGGTAAAATCGGCAAATTGGCTTTGGCCGTTGCGGCGAGCGCCGACTTTGATCCAGTGGCGCGCGGCATACTGGTGGGCGCCGGTGAAGAGCTTGCCCGCCTGGGCCTGGCATTGACAGCGCGGTTTGGGCCGCTTCCGATCACGCTGTCGGGGCGGGTTGCCGATTTACATCCGGTGATTGCGGAGTCAATGCGGGCGGCACTGCCGGAATCGGTCCTGTTCCAGGTGAAAACAAGCGATGCGCACTTCGCGGCGGCACGCATTGCCGCCAATGCACTCGCTGGTCGCCGTTAAGGAAATTTCCATGAAAAAACTTTCGTGCATCATGTTGTTCGGTTTTTTGGCGGGCTGCGCCACACCATACATCGACAGGACCTATACATCCATCGGGCAGGATAGCCGCGCACAGTTTCTGATACTGCATTACACGCACGTGGATTTTCCGACCTCGCTCAAACTGCTGACCGAAGGCCAGGTCAGCAGCCATTACCTGATAAACACTGACCCGCCGACGATCTACCAACTGGTCGATGAAAATCGCCGTGCCTACCACGCCGGCGTGAGCTACTGGAAAGGGGCGACGCAATTGAACGCGAGTTCAATCGGCATCGAAATCGTCAATCGTGGTTACGACGACACCCCTGTCGGACGCGTCTGGTACGACTATCCGCAGGCGCAGATAGACGC
>JBKJVA010000269.1:0-5556 GCA_046589675.1 Usitatibacteraceae bacterium | reverse complement strand
CAGGACCACCACGTAGCCCGCTTTCAATAACGTGAGCGAGGTGGCCTTGCCGATGCCGCTGCCGGCGCCGGTAACGATTGCGATGCGTGTGGTGGTCATCAGGAGCTCCGAAGCGTTTAATTTCGGCGATGGTCGCCGGTTTTGATTTGAAATAGGCCGTAACATCCAGATCGCGCCTCGACAGATTTTCCTTCGCGTTTGGTGTCTGTCGCTAGGGTCGGTCGCTATTCAGAAAATTCATGCACAGTCGTGATAAGGGGAACCTCCAACAACACTTAATAGCATCGCTACCGATATTATGCTGTACGCGCGACGCACCGTGCGCGACGACGCTGGACACTTCCCATTAACCATCGACATAGACGCACCAAATGCCCGGGTCTGGGCACCACAATCGAAAAAGGCATTCACCGATGAACTTGAATCTCGAACTCTGGGTCGCCATGGGGGCAGCAGCGCTGTTTTATCACTACGCAAATACGCGCAAGGCACCCACAGCGGTTTTTGTGCTGGCTTCGGTGGCCGTCTCGGCCTTGATGATGTTGGCCGTCGGGCAGGGAGTCGTCGGTCTCCTTATTGGCCAGGTGGTCTTGTTTGCGGCGCTTTTTGCGTACTTGAAATTGCGCAAGTGACTGCGATCGACGCGCCTACGCAACTATTTTCGGCCGGAGGGCCAACAAAGCGGATTGATGCGATCACGTCGACCTGAAAATAATTTCTTTCATGCGCGCCAGCTTCGGCGAAACCATCGGCACAGTGAGCATGGTGCTCGCGATGGCCATGAGCAGCAGTGCGGTAAACATTTCGCTGGTGATGATTCCCTTGTCCAGCAGGATGTTGACAAAAATAATCATGATCAGTGCCTTGGTTTGCAGCAGCCACCCGATAATCGAAGCCTCGCCGGGTGCCCAATTGAGAATCTTTCCGGCGATGTGTGTGGCCAACAACTTACCCGCAACGGCTGCGACCAGCAGCACACCAGCGGCGATGAAAACCGAGGCACCGCCTAAAGTCCAGCTCGTTTTGAGGCCGGCGCTCAGGAAATAAACCGGCATCATTACCAGCAGCACATTGTGGCGCAGCATATCCATCTGCTTCTGATCGAACCAGTCGCTATCGAGGATTGCGCCCGCCAGGAAAGCACCCACCATGAAATGCAAGCCGGCCCAGTCAGCACCGAAGGCGCACACCGCGAGCCAAATCAGGCCTACATACCAGCGGTCGCGTGCGGGTAGCCATCTCATGAGTTTGCGGCAGGCATAACACGCCACCGCAAACGCCAACAGAAACGCACCCTGCCTGCCCACCCGCTGCCAATCCATCAGGATAAGTGCGAGCACACCCCAAATAGCCAGGTCGTCAATGCTGGCATACCGCAAGATACGCTGACCGATCGGCTGCCGCAGTATTTCGAGCTTCTCCATCAGCAGGATAAGAATAGGCAGCGCGGTGACCGCACACGCCATACCTACGCCGAGTACAAACTGCCACGTCATTGACCTGGGGCCCATCCAGCCATCGACCATGACCATACCCGTTGCGGCAACACAGCCAAATAGCAGCGGTGTACCGAGCGCTAGCCCGGCGGTGACCACGCTCTCTCGCCGGTGCTCCCAGGCTTTTTTCAGATCCAGCTCGATACCCGCGATCCAGACAAAGATCATCACTGCCCACCATGCGATCCCGTTCAGGGACTGAACAACAGGGGCGCTGAAAACAAACGTGTAGTAGTCAGGAAAGACTTTGCCGAGAATGCCGGGCCCGAGCAAAATGCCAGTGATGATCTGCACGATGACCAGCGGCGCGTAGTAGTCAGTTCTACCGATGCGCCAAATCAGGTAAGGAAGGGTAAAAATAATCGCAATGGCGATCAGGAAAATTTCCGTGGTGTTCAATGCTTGTTGCATGCGTGCCCGGATTTAATTGTTCATGCGGATTATGCGAGATTTAAATTTCAAACACAAGCATTGGCGCGCTTCTGCAGATAGTTTCCGTCCGAACGCCGCGCCTGTGCTAGTGTTTCGTTATTTTATGTGCCTTCCAGTTGTGACGTGGCGCTATTGCTGGAACGCTAACGGTGCCTTTCGGGTCACGACGTTGCGCGCACGGGCACCGCACCCGCCTCGTCAGATAGGAAGAACGACGGGATTAGCAAACGCTTATCAGCTATCCGAATCTACTCAATCCTGCACAAGCAATGCGCGTAAGCCGTAAAAGGATTGCCGCTGCTCTTCGCATGCTCGGCCACTTCCATGATCCACGCGAGATCGCGCTGTGCGTCACGCGCAACACTCGGAACAAACGCGATGGGTAGTACGCTGTTGGCGGCGTTGCCAAGTAAAGCATTGATCCACGCCTCGACTTTTGCGCCACCCATTTGCGCGAGTAGCTTCTCGAAGGGACTGCGCTCAACTTCTACGTAGCTTACACGTGCATCGTCGCCGAGTTTGGCTCTGCTGGCAGCAGATTTGATTGCATCATTGAGGCTGCCGATGCGGTCGATCAGGCCGCGTTCTTTGGCTTGGTTGCCGGTCCAGACGCGGCCTTGTCCCACTTGATCAATTTTCTCTTGTGTCGTCTTGCGCGCGGCGGCGGCTTTGGTCGTGAAATCGGTGTAAATATTGCCGATTGCGCTTTGCACCATTTGCGCAAACCGAGGGTCGAGCCCGCGACGCGGATCGTATGCGCCGCCCAGCCACGTCGTGGTGACGCCACCGGTTCCAATGGAGAGTTTTTCCATCGCTTTCTCACCAGTAGGAAGCATCGCAAATACGCCAATGGAGCCGGTAACGGTTGCCGGGTCGGCGATGATTTCATCGGAGGCCATCGAAATCCAATAGCCGCCTGACGCGGCCACATTCCCCATCGAAACGACGACCGGCTTGCCCGTCTTGCGGGTGAGCTCGAGTTCACGACGGATCAATTCCGAGCCATAGGCACTGCCCCCGGGCGAATTTACTCTCAGCACCAGCGCCTTCACCTTCTCGTCGTCGCGGGCTTTACGAATCAACTCTGCTGTCGAACGACCACCGATGCGTCCGGGCGGTGCATTTGCATCCGAGATCTCCCCTTCGGCAACGACGATGGCGACTGCGTCTCCCAGCCGCTGCGGCTTGAGGGTGCCCAGGTAGGCGTCGAACGATACCTGGCGAAATGATTTACTCTCATCGTCTTTAGCGCCGCGCTGAATCATCAACTCACGAAATTCGTCGCGCGTCTTTAACGCGTCCACAACCTTGTCTTTAAGTGCCAGTTGGCCCGGGTTACCGTTTACGGCAATAAAGCTCTGCGGCAGCGCCTCGATACTTTTGTTGATCGCGCCCGCAGGCAGCTTTCGCGCTTTTTCCACCGCTGTCGTATAGGTCGCCCACAGATCGTTATACAAATAGGTGTCGGCTTCGATGGAGGCCTTCGAGGGTGCGTTGGCGAAATAAGGTTCACCGAAACTTTTGTAGGTGCCGACACGAATGACGTTGGCCTGAATCCCCAGCCGATCAAGCGCGTCCTTGTAGTAATTCCGATAGCGACCGAAGCCTTCCAGCATGGCAATACCCATCGGATGCAGGAATACCTCGTTGGCATGGGCCGCCAGATAGTACGAACGCTGATCAAAGCCCCCTCCCCACGCCACGACTTGCTTGCCGCTCGCTTTGAAGCGCTCAAGACCGCTTGCCACTTCGCGCAACGATGCCAGACCACCGCCGCCAAATTCGTCAAGGTTCAACACCACGCGCTCGATCCTGGCGTCCTTTGCAGCGGCATCGAGTACCGCGAGCACGTCGCGCAATTGCGTCTGCGCGGTGGTACCACCTTGAACTTCGCTCAATAGTCGATCAGGCGAGCTGGCGGCGCGCTGCTCAACCAACGGTCCTTTGAGGTTTAACACCAGCGCGGTTTTCTCCTCGATCTTCGGGCTTGCCTTAAATATCGCGACAATGATGACGACCAGAATAAACAGGAAGATGAGATTGAAAAGCACGCGACGACTCGCATCCAGAAACGACCAGAAGCCAACGAAGGCGCGACGTATGAAATCAAGCTTGGGTGACATGAAAACTCCAGAAAACCGGGAACAGGCGCAATGATACCGGGGTTGCATACACGTTACCCAGACATGGTTACAGTAGACGATAAAACAGGTCACGCGTGCTTATTGCCATTTTGGTTAATTTTGCAGGCGATCATGAACGTGCCATGGAATGCAAGTCAACAATTTCTTGCACACGCATTCGCTACGACACGCCAGGCGGTTCGCGGTAGGATGGAATTCTTCTACAGCCTCGTTGGATCGCGCAATGCACTGCATCGAAAGCCAAAGATTTACGCTTGAGCCGCAAATGGTGTCCCACGCTGAGGAGATGTTCGATGTTCTCAGCGACCCGGCGATCTACGCGTATGAGAACGAACCGCCGCCGTCTGTTGAGTGGTTGCGTGCGCGGTTTGCAAAGCTCGAATCAAGGCAGTCGCCGGACGGTCAGCAACAGTGGCTCAACTGGGTTATTCGCCTGCCAACTAATGCGCTAATCGGTTTTGTCCAAGCCACGGTGCAACCGAACGGTCGTGCGTCCATCGCCTATGTACTGACAAGTGCCTACTGGGATCGCGGCCTCGCCAGCCAAGCGGTCCAGGCAATGATTTGCGAGCTGGCGGAGCGATACCAGGTTCGCAAGTTTTCTGCTGTCTTCAAACGCGGGAATCATCGTTCAATGCGTCTGCTTGAACGGTTGGGCTTTTCGCATGCATCTTCTGAGGAGCATGCCGAGTTTCGTGTAGAGCCCGGGGAACTGCTCATGCAATTTGCGATGCGTCTCCCATGAACCAAGCGCGCGCTCAACCTGCGGTAAAGCGGCAAAAGTTAACGCAAACCTATACCGTCCCCGCCAGTACCATCGCCACCGCCGCCGTCAGCTTCTTCGCATACGGCACATGCAAAAATTCATTTGGGCCATGTGCGTTCGATTGCGGGCCCAGCACCCCGGTGATGAGCATCTGCGCATCGGGAAATTTGACGCCTAGCATCGCCATAAATGGAATGGTGCCGCCCTCACCCAGATACGCGGCTTGCTTACCGTAAAACGTTTGCGACGCGACCTCGAGAACAGTCGATAACCATGGCGCGATGGCAGGTGCATTCCAGCCGGTGGCGGCTTGTTCACTGGTGAAACTCACGTGCGCCGAATACGGTGGATCGTTCTCCAGCGTGTGCTTCAAATGCGTCGCGGCCGTCTCGCCATCGACCAGCGGTGGCAAACGCAGTGAAAGTTTCAACGATGTATATGGGCGCTGCACGTTGCCGCCCGCTTCGATACTGGGCAAGCCATCGGCACCGGTTACGGCGAGCGCTGCGCGCCAGGTGCGGTTCAGGATCAGTTCAACGGGATCCTTGGTGGTCGGCTGCACAAACGTGAACTTACCGCCATCATCACAGCAGCTATCCCACGGAAACCTTTTCCACATCGATTCACCGAGAATGTCGGCTGCCTGTTTGGCTTGCGCCACGCGCTCTATTGGAATGTCACAGTTGAACGCGGCAGGCTTGACCACGCCGGTGCGTGA
>JBKJVA010000095.1:0-1728 GCA_046589675.1 Usitatibacteraceae bacterium | reverse complement strand
CCGATAATTTTTACTTGCGCCCCGTCGCGCAGCTTAAGTTGGCCTGCGGTCACCACCATGTCTCCTACGGCCAATCCTTGCAGCACTTCCACTTTTCCGTCGCGACGTTGACCGATTTCGACCTTAAATCGTTGTGCACGTCCGTCAACGACCTTAAACAAATACTGGTCATCACCAACCGGGATAAGTGATTGCTCTGGAACCGCTACCGAATCGCGTTCGTCGCTGAATAGTAGCCTCACTCGCGCAAACATACCCGGTCGCAGACGCGCCTCAGTATTCTGGACCATTGCACGAATGACGATGGAGCGGCCATTGGTGTCGACCAGCGGATTGATCGCGAATACCTTTCCACGGAAAATCTGATTTGGAAACGCATCCAGCGTAATTTGCAGCGCTTGACCGGCGGCTACCTGCTTCAGGTAGATTTCGGGAATCCTGAAATCAACTTTGAGCGGATCGATCTCCTCAAGGTTGACGATGTCCTGACCGTCTTTGACATAGTCGCCGATACTAACCATGCGCAGACCGACAATCCCCGAAAATGGTGCCTTGATCTCAAGTTTTTTCAGGCGCGCCTGCGACAAATCGTAATTCGCTTGGGCAATTTTGAAGTTGCTTTCGGCCTCGTCGCGCGCCTGGGTGGAAATGAATCCTTTGGTGAACAAATCTCGAGAGCGTTCCAGGCGACTTTTACTGAGACCAAGATTCGCTTCTGTTTGCTCCAATTCTGCGCGCTGTACCGATGCGTCCAAGCGCACCAGCGTTGTGCCTTTGGAGACGCGTTGCCCTTCACGAAAGCCGATTTCGCTGATGCGCCCGGATACTTCGGGCCGAATCGTCACCGATTCATCGGAACGCAACGAGCCGACCGCAGTAATTCCTTGCGACATGCGTATCGATGTCACTTTGTTGGCCTCGACGACGATGCCGCCTGCGACGCCGGGCGAGCTTGCACCGTTCTTGCCAGGTCCCGGTGGCGCTCCGGCAGCATTTTTTGGCGAAGGCGGCCCTGACTGAGTTTTCCCAAACCAGTAACCACCAGCGCCAATGAGCAGTGAACCTGCCAGCACTGCGAAGACCAAGAGATTTTTTTTCATTTAGGCAAGAACGTGAAAATAAGTGTGGAAGTCTGTTTGCTGACCGGAAAGTCAATTATCCCTTGACAAAGCAATGCCGCTACACGACGTTGATCAAGGGATTTCACCAGGCAACCCTGCGAAATAGGTCTACTCAGATCGATGCGGAAGTCGGAGGCTCTATGCGGGGATATCAGGAGTTAGTTGCGCCTCAAGAAACGATATCTGATCTTTCAACAAAAGTTTGCGCTTTTTCAGGCGCTTCAAACGCAGTTCGTCATGCATCGGTGCGGCTACAAGTGCGTCTATAGCCAAACCTAGATCGCCGTGTTCCTGCTTTAGTTCAACGATGCGGCGCTCGATTGCGTCTAATTCCATGGCAGCAGTGTTCATGTGGTGCCTCCTCCTCAACCTGAATATACCGTGCCGACGCATTTTTTGCACACGACTACTGGCGCAGGTATTTGCTATTTCGGCATGAAAGGTGTGAAATGCGGGACCAAAATGGGCGGTGTCGCCGAAACGCACCGCAATCTGACATTTACTTGTAGTAGCTGGGAAGAATGCAACCAAGGCGCAACGATTTTGACGTTACCAACCGCATCCAGACAACAGATGTCGATGCGGTCCATCGCGAGATTTCGCGGCT
>JBKJVA010000135.1:0-5855 GCA_046589675.1 Usitatibacteraceae bacterium | reverse complement strand
GTTACATTGTCGAGCCCATTGCGCACCGCAAAATCGCTTTCAGCGGTGACAGTGGCGAACTTGTTCCAGGGACAGACTAATTGGCAATCGTCACAGCCGTAAATTCGATTGCCCATGAGCGGGCGCAGTTCGAGTGGTATCGCGCCTTTGTGTTCGATGGTGAGATAAGAAATGCAGCGCCGCGCGTCCAGCTTGTAGGGGCCGATGATGGCCTTGGTGGGGCAGATATCTATGCATTTTGCACAGGTGCCACAGTGCTCGGTGACTGCGCCATCGACAGGCAGCGGGAGATCGGTGTAGAGCTCGCCTAAAAAAAACCAAGAACCCGACTCCCGCGTGAGTAGCAAGGTGTGCTTGCCGCGCCAGCCAAGACCGGCTTTGCGCGCGAGTGCGACTTCCATCACCGGGGCGGAGTCGGTAAACACGCGGTATTTGAATGTGCCGATTTGGCCCTCAATTTTGGTCGCCAGTGTTTGCAGTTTGCTGCGCAGCACCTTGTGATAATCGCGTCCCAGCGCATAGCGTGAAATAAACGCCGCGTCCGGATCGTCGATGGTCGCCCAGCTATCGCGCGCCGTCAGCGGCTGGTAATTGAGCCTCGCCGAAATCACCCTGAGCGTACCCGGCACCAATTCCCCTGGCCGGGCACGCGCGCTACCGTGTCGGGCCATATAATCCATGTCACCGTGATAGCCAGAATCCAGCCACTGTTGAAGATAGTTTTCCTCGCGCGTGAGTTCGGTGTCGCTGATGCCGATTTCCTGAAAGCCCAGCGCACGACCCCATGTTTTGACGTCGTTGGCGAGCTGCGCGAAGTCGGTAGTGGTAGGCGGCGTCATCATTCGAGTTTAGCTTGAACGTATCAAGATTGAGTAATTCCGAGAATTTGCATTTTCAACTGGGCGACGAAGAAGCGACGCTCGCAGTGGGCGCAGCGACGGCGTATGCGCTGATGCAGAGTGGATCGGGTGCGTTAATTTATCTGTCTGGAGATTTAGGCGCGGGCAAGACCACATTGGCGCGCGGCATCCTCCGTGGGTTGGGCTTTTCCGGACGCGTAAAAAGCCCAACTTACACACTGGTTGAACTTTATGTAGTTTCTAAGTTAAACTTGTATCACTTTGATTTTTATCGCTTCGGCGAACCTGAGGAATGGCAAGAAGCCGGATTTCGCGATCTCTTCCACGAGACGAATATTTGTCTGGTGGAGTGGCCGGAGAAGGCCGGAGTACTGTTGCCTCTGCCGGACCTGAAGTTCACATTGGAATCGACAATAACCGAAGGCAGGGAAGTACGCATAGCGGCGCTGTCGTCGCGGGGTCGGCAGATGCTATCCGCATTGACGAGCAAGCTTCCATCAATGCCCGGCGCATCCACAAAGTAACCATTGAACGCGGGGTAAATCCAAATCTCGCCCGCAGGGCATTTCTTTCACTGCCCCTGATTTTGTCGCCACTACTGTCGCGCGATGCCGAAGCTGCCAGCAAAATTTCTTTCGCCCGCGTCTGGCCCGCCAACGAGTACACGCGCGTGACTTTTGAATCGCCTGCCGCGCTCAAGGTACAACACTTTTTTGTCAAAGACCCGGAGCGACTGGTCATCGATATCGAAAATGTCGAAATGGGTCCGGCGTTAAAAGAACTCGCTGCCAAGATTGGGACGAACGATCCTTACATACAGTCGGTGCGCGTCGGTATCAATCGCACCAACGTGATCCGTGTGGTGCTGGATCTGCGCACGGAAGTGAAGCCACAAGTGTTCGCGGTGCTGCCGGTGGGCGAATTTGGACATCGGTTGATGCTCGATATTTATCCAGCCAAGCCCATTGACCCGATGCTCGCGCTGCTCAACGATGATGTCGCTGACTTCGGCAGAGGCAGTCAGGAGAAATTCGCGGCAGCGGATGCAGTGCCTCGGGAAGTTCCAACGATTTCCGCCTCCAGACCGCGCAAAGACGGTCCAGCACTACCGCCAGAATCAAATAATAAATTGGCGGACTCGACGTCGCCCGCTTCGGTGAGAAATTCCATCGACGCGGGCGAATCGAATATTGATAAAGCAGCCGGGATAAAATCGGGCAAATCGCCAGCGATCATAAGTGGGCGAAAAACCCCTCGACCGGTCATTGTGGTACTGGATCCCGGCCATGGTGGCGAAGATCCGGGTGCAATCGGACGACGTGGAACGCGTGAAAAAGATATCGTGCTCGTCATCGCCAACTTGCTCAAGGGCAAGCTGCACGACGAGGCCAACTTTCGCATTGCGCTTACCCGTGATGCGGATTTTTTTGTGCCGCTTGACAAGCGCGTGGCGCGAGCCCGCCGGCTCCGCGCGGACTTGTTTGTGAGCCTGCACGCCGACGCGTTCATTCATCCACAAGCGAATGGATCCTCGGTATTTGCGCTTTCCGAACGTGGCGCGACATCGACAGCCGCGAAATGGCTGGCGAATCGCGAAAATGAAGCCGACTTGATCGGTGGCGTGAACCTGAGCATGAAGGATGGATTTCTTGCGCGTACCCTCCTCGATCTTTCGCAGACCGCGCAAATCAACGATAGCCTGAAACTGGGCAAGCTCGTGCTCTCGGAGTTAGGCGAGTTCAATCGCCTGCACAAGGCGAGCGTGGAACAGGCAGGTTTCGCCGTGCTCAAGGCACCCGACATACCCTCGATCCTGATTGAGACTGCATTCATCTCCAATCCGGACGAAGAAAAGAAACTGCGCGACCCCGGGTATCAGAACAAGATGGCCGGTGCCATCGCGGACGGTATCAGGCGCTATTTCGCTAAGCATCCGCCAATGGCGCGAGCCTAGCAGCCTGTCGGGCTTAAGGGAAATCGGCTGCAAAATGACCTGGCTGGTGCATAATTCCCCGCTTTCCAGCGCCCAGCTCATTTTTCGCTTCGATTCCTTAAGTCCGACAGGCTGCTAGCACTGCGATTGCCGCTTTTCACGCCGCCGCGCGCTGCGCCTTGAACATCATGGTGACCTCGACTGCTGTCAGTGGCTTTGCAAACAGATAACCCTGGTAGGCGTCGCAGCCGTTGGCGCGGAGGAATTCAAGTTGCGCGGCGGTTTCTACCCCTTCTGCCACGGTACGCAGGCGCAGTCGTTTGGCCATGGCGATAATCGCTTCGGTAATCGAGCAACTGTTGGCGTCATCCGGTATTTGCGAAATAAAGCTGGCGTCGATCTTGAGTGTTTGTGCTGGAAGGCGGCGCAACTGACCGAGCGACGAATATCCAACGCCAAAATCATCGACGGAAATGGTGGCGCCCATGCGCCGAAGTTCGGCGAGGATTTCAATCGATTGGTCAAGATTGCGCATGGCGATCGATTCCGTGATCTCCAAATCGATGCGCGAAGGATCAATACCAGTTTCCATCAGCGCCAGTTTCATGGAAGGCAACAATTTGCGCGAGACAAACTGGCGAGGGGACAGGTTCACCGAAACGGCGATGTCGCGGTAGCCTTGTTGGTCCCAGGCTTTGATTTGCAGACACGCAGTGCGAAACACCCATTCACCGAGAGGGACAATCAGGCCCAGCTCTTCTGCAATGGAGATGAAGTCCTTTGGGAAAATCTCGCCGTGCTGCGGGTCATTCCAGCGCAGCAGCGCCTCAACACCCAGTATGCGGTTGCTCAACACATCCACCTGTGGCTGGTAGCGCAGGAAGAACTCATTGCGCTCAATACCTCGCCGCAAGCGTGATTCCACTTCGAGACGTTTCGATAGCAGGAAATTGAGATCGCTGGTGAAAAACCGCGCGGTGTTGCGCCCCGCGTCCTTGGCCTGATACATCGCCGAATCCGCGTGCTTCAAGAGCTGCTGCACATCGGTCGCATCGTTCGGGTAATGCGAGATGCCGATCGACGCGGTTACGGTCAGCTCCTGGCCAGAAAATTCGATTGGCTTGGCGAGTTCATCGAGAATCTTTGTCGCGACAATCTGCGCGTATTCCGGTTTGTCCAGGTCCGGCAGAATGATCAGGAATTCGTCGCCACCCTCGCGAGAAACCGTATCGCCTTCACGCACGATTCTGTTTAATTTTTTCGCGATATCGCGCAACACATAGTCACCGGTCTCGTGCCCGAGTGTGTCGTTGACGAGCTTGAAGCGATCCAGATCCACGAATAACAGTGCAACGTGCTTTTGCTGGCGACGCGCCTGCAGGATGGCCTGGTTCAACCGATCCTGCATCAATCGCCGGTTGGGTAAGCCCGTGAGCGTGTCGTGATGCGCCATGTAATGGATGGTGCGTTCGGTATTAAGACGCTCGGTGACGTCCTGTACGAGCGAGGCGACGCCGACCATCTTGCCGTCATTGTCGACCAGCGGGGTGTTATACCATTCGGTGTGGATGATCTCCCCACGTTTTACTTTGTTGGCCAATGTCGCGCGCGTCGAGCCCGGTGCTTGTGTCAGTTCAAGCCACATCGCTGCCAGTCGTTCACTGTCCTGCGTCCCTTCAGCGAGCATGTAGCCAGATTCGCCGATGACTTCACCAGCCGCGTAGCCGAAGATGGCTTCGGCGGAGGGATTCCAGGTCGATACGCGAAAATCCATATCCCACTCGATGACGCCCAGAGGCGTGCGCTCGAGGTGAAGACGCAAGCGCTGCAGGGCGAGTAACTCTGCACGTTCAGCTTTGCGGCGTTCGCCGGTTTCCTGCCCGAGTGCCAGGTTGACTCGTTCCACGCGAAGTTTCTCTTCCTTGAGCCGCATCGCGATTAACAGGTTATCGAAGCGCGCGGTGAGCGATTCCACGAGTGCTTTGTGCACCTTGGTGTGCACGGTGACAAGCAGCCCGGCCAGAACGATGATCGTTGCGCCGAGCATCGATCCGGCGCGGTCACCGAAGCCGAAAGTCACGATGCCCATAGGCAACAGCGAAACTAGCGTGTAATAAAAATACAGTGTTCTGTGCGGGGCGTAATAGGTCATCGCCCCGGTGGTAAGCAGTGCTACCAGCATCATGACCGGTAACTGGGTTGCTCCCGCCTTGGGCAACATGACTGAACCCATCAAGCCCCACAGGACGGCGAGCAGCAAACTACCGATGAGAAAGACGGCCTGCCATTTCGCCATCGCCGACAACGGCGGGTTGGCGCGGACAAAAAAATTGTAGAGGCCGTAACGCGTGATCATCAACACGAACGCGACAAAGAACCATGCGAACAATTCGGGGCGCTGGCCAAGTTCGTTCCACAATAGTGCGCCCAACAGGAAAGTCACCACCAGTTCGGCGAGATAGCCAGCCAGCGAAAAGCGGTATAACAGTCGAACCTGTTCAGAGAATATGTGCTTGGCGACGAACGCACGGTCATCCGCCTCTACCGGCGCGGCGAGCGAAAACTCCTTCGACTGGTGCTGTTCTGCTGCAGTTTGATCGGCCGGTGCCACGTGAGACTTTCCATTTTCAACGCGACGCGCATGCGCATCGCTGGTGCTGGGTAAACATTCTGAGCGAGAATTTTTCTATGAAGCTTCTCTATCTGTTTGATTTTTATTCGATAACCATAATCGTAGTCGCGGTTCACGTCAAGTGTTCCACGCTGATTTCACGCCTGTAGGACGTGGAGAAACCCAGCGATTGGAGAATGCGTTCGGGGGTCACGCTGATAGCGCGCTGCGCCACGGTAGAATGGCGGTCAGCGACGCTGGGCTACACGCGTCACCGCATTTTTCCTGCGCAATCAATCGAACCTTGTCTGAATATCCCTCAATCAGGGTACTGCCCGAACTGTTAATCAACCAGATCGCCGCCGGCGAGGTGGTGGAGCGTCCGGCGGCGGCGCTAAAGGAAATTCTTGAAAATAGCCTCGACGCTGGTGCCACGCGGATTGACATTGAA
>JBKJVA010000347.1:0-1698 GCA_046589675.1 Usitatibacteraceae bacterium | reverse complement strand
CAAGATCACTCACCACCGGCAGGTTGTGGAGAACATCCCCCATCGACGAGAGTTTGACCAGCAGGACACGCATCCGGGGATTGTAGCGGAGGATGCCGGTGTCCCTGGTTCGCAGTCGTTTACAATCAGCCCATTGTTGAAACCCGCATTGTCCGTTCGCCAATCAAAGCTTCTCATGCGCGCCGAAAAAATCCCAATCTCCGTCGTCATCATCGCCAAGAATGCGGCCAGCCAAATTGGTGCCTGCATCGACAGCGTCGCGTTCGCGGACGAAATACTGGTGGTGGATTCCGGATCGGAAGACGAAACGCGCGCGATTGCCGATGTGCGCGGTTGTCGCCTGATCGAAAAGGAGTGGCTGGGTTTCGGCAGGCAAAAACAATTTGCCGTCGGCGAGGCCCGCCACGATTGGGTGCTTTGTCTGGATGTCGATGAACGTGTGACGCCGCGCCTCGAAGCCGGGATCCGTGCGGCATTGCAATCGCAAGCCTGCAAAGCCTGGCGAATGCGGCGGCGCAATCGATTCCTCGGACGCTGGTTGACACACGGCGAGGGCTACCCGGACTGGTCATTGCGGCTGTTTCATCGGCAGTTTGCGAGCTGGAGCAATGACCCCGTACATGAGGCCGTCATCACCACCGTAGACGTCGGCACGGTGGATGGCGACCTGTTACATGATTCTGCCGAAGATGTGGCCACTTATCTGGCCAAACAAAATCGTTATTCCAGCCTGCACGCGGAGGCTTTGTTCCAGCAAGGCGTGCGCGCCGGTTACCTGAAATTATTCCTGAGTCCGCTTTCGCGCTTCATCAAGTTCTATTTTATTCGCCTGGGGTTTCTCGACGGCGGGCCTGGTTTTGCGCACGTCGCCATCGGCTGTTTTGCCGCTTTTACCAAATATGCGAAGTTGATTGAGCTGACGAACAGGATCGATTGATCGTCCCATCATGTTTTTATAATAGGGCACTGGTAAAATTAGCGCCCTCCAGACGACTTCCGTTGTCCCGGACATCAACCCATAAGAACGCAAATGATTATCGTCACCGGCGGTGCCGGATTTATCGGCTCCAACTTCATTCGGCAATGGCTGGCCAGCAGCCAAGAGCCTGTCGTCAACCTTGATAAGCTGACCTACGCGGGCAACCTCAAGTCTCTCGCCGACCTCGATCACGATCCGCGTTACCGCTTTGTGCATGCCGACATTGGTGATCGTGCGGTAGTCGCCGCACTTCTGCGCGAGACCCAGCCACGCGCCATCGTCAATTTTGCCGCCGAAAGCCACGTCGATCGTTCGATTCAAGGGGCAAGCGAATTCATCGCCACCAACATTGTCGGCACCTTTAACCTGCTCGAAGAAGTCCGTGCCTATTGGGCCGCACTGCCACTTCCGGTAAAGCCAAATTTCCGCTTCCTGCACGTCTCCACCGACGAAGTCTATGGCTCGCTCACCGCTACCGACCCCGCCTTCACGGAGAAACATCGGTATGAGCCGAACAGCCCCTATTCCGCCTCGAAGGCTGCGTCCGACCATCTGGTGCGCGCCTGCCATCACACCTACCATTTGCCGGTCGTGACCACCAATTGTTCAAATAACTACGGCCCCTACCATTTTCCGGAAAAGCTCATCCCATTGATGATCCTCAATGCCCTGGGCGGCAAGCCATTGCCCGTTTACGGCGACGGACAAAATGTGCGCGA
>JBKJVA010000147.1:0-4356 GCA_046589675.1 Usitatibacteraceae bacterium | reverse complement strand
GTCGTTGCCGAGTGCGTTTCGTTGTGGGGCGCGGTGCGTGAAATAAACAAAGTGCGCGGCACGCAGTCGCTGTGGGCGTGGTTCAGGGTCAGCCGCCAAAGCGAACTGGTGGTGATTTTAGGCGAGGATATTGCGGCTCTTGGCGGACTGGTGCTGGCACTCGCCTTCATTGGCATGTCGATGATTACCGGCAATCCCATCTGGGATGCACTCGGGTCGGGTTCCATCGGCGTATTGCTGCTGATCGTCGCAGTTCTGGTCGGCAGGGAGGTAAAGGCCTTGTTGATTGGCCAAAGCGCCGAGCCGGAGATACTCGCCCGTATGCGGACACACCTTACCGATGCGCCAGAAATAATGCAGGTCTATAACTTGCTTACGCAGCAACTGGGAAGTGAAATCCTCGTTGCCGTTAAAGCGCGCATGCAGCCGCAAGGCTCAGAACTCGGTTTGGTGGAAGCGATCAATCGCGTCGAAGTGGGATTTCGTGCCGCATTTCCGCAAGTGCGCTGGATATTTTTCGAACCCGATATCAGCGATTGATGTTCTTACGGACCCGCCGAGCAGCGACGCTACAGCCAGTGTCAAAACGCTCGCTCGATCAATTGCGCTGCCGGCACAGTTGCGGCCAGGGTGCCAAACGCCTTGCCGTTGAGAATACCCAAGCGCGATTGACAAAAACTGTCTGCCACCAAGGCGTTTCCTGCACCGACCAGTGTTGCGGCCTGTAGCGCCAGCGCCAAGCGCTCCACCACGTAGCGCGCTCGCTTTTCCAGATCCACCTTATCCGTCAGTTGCGCTTTGATTGCGGCGACTTCGGCGTCCAGCAGGGCGTGACCGCCCTGCACTTTTGCAAACTCGGCAAACAGCGCCTCACCCGTTTCGGGTTCACGCGCCAGGGCGCGCAACAAATCGAGACACTGGATGTTTCCGCTGCCTTCCCAAATTGAATTCACCGGTGCCTGCCTGTAGAGTCGCGGCAGAATGGATTCTTCGACATAGCCGGCGCCGCCCAGACATTCCTGCGCTTCGTTGACGAAGGGTGGGCAGCGCTTGCAGATCCAGTATTTGCCAATAGCGGTCGAGATGCGCGCGAATGCCGCCTCCTGCGGGTCGCGCGGCGATGCATCGATTGCCCGCGCCACGCGTATCGAGAACGCCATCGCCGCCTCTGATTCCAGCGCCAGATCAGCCAATACCATTTGCATTAATGGTTGATCGACGAGAACTTTTCCGAAAGCCTCGCGATGACGGCAATGGTGGATGGCTTGCACCAATGACTGGCGCATGATGGCGGCCGAACCGATCATGCAGTCCTCCCGCGTCAGCGCGACCATCTCGATAATGGTGGCGATGCCGCGGCCTTCCTCACCCACCATCCACGCCAGTGCGCCGAGAAATTCGACTTCGGCGCTGGCGTTGCTCCAATCACCGAGCTTATTCTTGAGACGCTGCAGTCGCATGGCGTTGCGCGTTCCGTCCGGCGCGAAACGCGGTAGCAGAAAACACGATAACCCACGGTCGGTTTGCGCAAGTACCAGAAATGCATCGCACATCGGTGCAGACAAAAACCATTTGTGGCCGACCAATTCGTAAAGTTGGTCCGGCCCGGGTGCACCGACCGGATAGGCGCGCGTGGTGTTGGTGCGAACGTCGGAGCCACCCTGCTTTTCAGTCATACCCATGCCGATGGTGTTACCGCGTTTCTCCCAAGCGGGAACGTGGCGCGCATCGTATTCGGTCGAAAGTATTCTCGGTAGCCAGCTCGCCGCCAGATTTGGCGACTGTCTCAACACCGGTACTGCTGCATGGGTCATCGTCAAGGGGCATGCAGTACCCTGATCGGCCTGCGAGTAGAGGTACATGAGGGCAGCACGCGCGACATGTGCGCCGGCACGGTCACCGTGCCGCCATGAAAAATTAGCCACGCCGTGCGCAAGCCCCGATTCCATGAGCCGGTGATACGCTGGATGGAATTCAACCTCATCGATGCGATGTCCGAATCGATCATAGGCCTTTAAAACGGGTTTGTGTTCGTTGGCGAGGAAACCTTGCTCCATCAGTTCTCGGCCTGTCGCCACGCCAAGATCGCAGAGCGATTTATCCGCCCATGCGCCACCTTCACGCTTGACCGCCTCGCACAAGGCCGTATCGCTTTTGTAGGCGTCGTATGGCACCAGTGGTGGTACCTGATTGGTGACCTCGTGCGTCGTAAAGCGGTCCCTTGGCGCGTCGTTCATTTCATTGCTGCGTATGGGCACCGTGGCTGCAATTTAGTTTCGGGTACCGTACAGGGCTAATCGAGAATCTTGACCGCTGTAATCACTGGAACTGTCTCGGTCCGTTTGCACTTGGGGTCGCCGTAGCAATCACCAGCTTGAATGGTCTCCATTTTAAATACCAACTCGACCTGTTTACCTTTCAAAGGTGGTTTTTGCGTACAGATTTCAAAGGTGGCTACCTCAATGAACTCGTTGTTTTTTTCATTGCGCAGCGTGAGATAGCAACCGTTATCGCCTTTGTCGATATCGGTGACGCGGCCACGCGATTGTTTCAGTTCATTACCAACCTTGACCACGCCTTCCCGGTAAACCGGCGCAACTACAGCAGGCGGCGTTGCAGCGGCGGGTGCGGCGGGCGCTGATGGTGCAGGCGAATTTGGCGATGTTTGAGCGCACACGTACTGGGGCAGCAGCGGTGCAGAAAGTGCAGCGATGAAAAGCGTGCGGAACAGCGTACCGGTTTTCATATGAGTGCCTTTGAATCAATGTGACCAGATGTTACCGCAACAGTTCACTCTTTCGTTTTTTGTTGCCGTTTGCCACCGAGCAACGCGCCGGTCGGGCGTTTCGTATGGCGGCGATGCCCGGGCTCAGGTTCGGTCGTCGCGGCGACCGCACCGACTTTCACTGCAGGCTCGTAGGGTTTGCTGAAATCGAAATGAGGAAGAGTGTTTGCTGGCGCACGCGGCGGCGGCGTAGCGGCTTTTGCATGATGTTGACGAGCGGCGGGGCGATTACCGTCGCGCTCCTCACGTGCTGGACGCCGTGTGCCACGTTCGCGCTCATTACCAGGTTCGGCACTACGCTCACGCGCTCCACTGCGTTCGCGCGGCGTTTCGCGATCACGAGTTCCGCCCTCAAAGTTGGGGGTGGCGAGGCGCGGGATTTCGCGTTTAAGCAACTTCTCGATTCTGCTCAGAAACTCCATCTCCTCTGGACTGACCAGCGAAATCGCTTCGCCGGGACTGCCCGCACGTCCGGTGCGCCCGATGCGGTGCACGTAGTCTTCAGGCGTGTGCGGCAATTCGTAGTTGATGACAAAAGGCAGAGAATCTATGTCCAGACCGCGTGCGGCGATATCGGTGGCAACCAGAATGGCCGACTTGCCCTGTTTGAATTCATCCAGTGCCTGGGTGCGTTCATTTTGACTGCGATCGCTGTGGATCGCGGTGGCGGGCAACCCGTCCTTTTGCAATTGGCGGGCGACGCGGTCGGCATCCCGCTTCATACGGGTAAATATCAGCACCTGTTTCATGTCGCGCGAGCGCACCAGATGCGCCAATAGCGCGGCTTTTTTCAGTTTGGCGACTTCAAACACCTGGTGCGTTACGAGTTCTGCGGGCGCATTGCGGCGCGCGACCTCGATCATCGTCGGACTACGCATGAATTGCTCAGCGAGGCGTTTAATTTCGTTTGAGAAAGTGGCTGAAAACAGCAAATTCTGGCGAATTGGTGGCAGCACCGCGAGAATGCGTTCGATATCGGGCATAAAGCCCATGTCGAGCATACGATCTGCTTCATCGAGCACCAAAATTCCCACTTGCGACAAGTTGATGCTTTTTTGCTGAAGGTGATCGAGCAGACGACCGGGTGTGGCCACAACGATTTCAACGCCACCATGCAGCGCCTTGATCTGCGGCTTGATGTCGATGCCACCATAAACGACCGCGGCGCGCAGCGGCAAATATTTACTGTAGGTGCGGACCGATTCCTCTACTTGCGCCGCGAGCTCGCGGGTGGGCACCAACACCAATGCCCGCACCGGGTGCCGGGCGGGGGACGAGCTGGTACTGGCATATGGCGCCAGTAATTGCAGCAGCGGCAACGTGAAGCCGGCGGTTTTGCCGGTGCCGGTCTGCGCACAGCCCATGATGTCGCGGCCTTCCAGAATCGCCGGGATGGCTTTGACCTGGATCGGGGTCGGTTCGGTATAGCCTTGCGCTTCGACAGCGCGCAGCAATTCGGGGATGAGGTTCAGTGACGCGAAGGACATTCAAACAGCCTTACCAGGATGTGCCCTTTGGAAATTTGCGTTGGCGCAGTTGAAAATCGCGGCTGGCGACAGCGTGAGCCGAAA
>JBKJVA010000356.1:0-2841 GCA_046589675.1 Usitatibacteraceae bacterium | reverse complement strand
GGCCATCGATACCGATGTTATCAAGACTTATGTGAGACATGGATTGGGTATTGGCATTATTGCCAGTGTGGCGATGGATGCCGAGCGTGATCTGGATTTGGTGTCACTCGACGGCAGCAAACTGTTTCCAGAACGCACGACCAAACTGGCCACCAGGAAGGGCACCTACCTGCGAGGCTACGTTAAAGACTTCATCGCAAGTTTTCCGGCTATTTTGCAATCGCGGTAATGATCAAATATGAATTTGACTATTGAATCCTTCGTTGGCAATACGCCGCTGGTGAAACTGCAGCGCATTCCCGGTCACGACGGCGTGCCTGCGACGACTGTCATTCTTTCCAAGCTGGAGGGGAATAATCCTGCCGGCTCGGTAAAGGACAGACCGGCCATGTCGATGATTTCGCGGGCTGAAGCCCGTGGCGATATCAGGCCCGGCGATACCCTGATTGAGGCGACCAGCGGTAATACTGGTATTGCACTGGCGATGGCAGCCGCGATCAAGGGTTACAGGATGGTGATCATTATGCCGGAGCATCTAAGCATAGAGCGCCGCCAGACGATGCGGGCATTCGGTGCGGAGCTGGTGTTGACGCCGCAAAAAATTGGCATGGAAGGTGCCCGCGACACAGCGTTTGAGATGCAGCGTGAACGAGGTGGGTTGATTCTTGACCAGTTTGCCAATCCGGATAATCCACTCTCACATTACCTGACGACCGGGCCGGAAATTTGGCGCGATACAGAAGGGAAAATTACCCACTTTGTCGCGACCATGGGTACCACCGGGACGGTGATGGGCGTATCGCGATTTTTGAAAGAAAAAAATCCCGCAGTGCAGATCATCGGTGTACAACCGGCGGATGGATCAAATGTGCCGGGTATTCGTAAATGGCCGGAGGCATATCTGCCTAAAATATTTGAGCGACCGCGTATCGACCGCATACTGGAAGTCACGCAGGTTGAAAGCGAAGAAATGGCTCGTCGAATGGCGCGTGAGGAAGGCATCTTCGCTGGTGTATCGTCTGGCGGCGGGCTTGCAGCAGCGGTGAGAATCGCAAAAGAAATCGAAAACGCGGTCGTCGTACAAATTGTTTGTGATCGTGGAGATCGCTATCTTTCAACCGGCGTGTTTCCGGCGTAGCAGGCGGTGACTAAATGGTGCGTAAATTCAGTCGTTCAGATGTAAGTGGACCGCGTGTCGGGAGATAAAAGAAAATGAAGATTGAAAGAACAGTTTTTGCTGGGGTTACGCTTACCGCCATGCTGGCGTTGACCGGTTGCGGATCGACGCTTTTTTATCCCGCCAGATCGGCTGAGAAAGCGGCTGATAAAGTGATCGATGACATTTGGCCGGGTGTGGCAAAGCCCGCCGCGGCCAAAACCGAAACAAAGACACCATGAGAACCATTGCTTACCAATTGCGAATCGCGTTGTTAGCAGCCATGCTGGTGTTCTGCGCCCCATTCGCAGCGGCAGTGGATGAGCGCGATCTGGAAATTAACACACCTGCCATCATGTCACTGCAAAAGGTCATGGCCAATCGCTTTTTGCTGTTGAAGCCATACCTTGAGGCTGGCATTGTCGGATTAACCCATGACGGTGCGATCGCGTTGCGCGATGCCGCACAGATTGATGTCAAAACGCCTTTAACGCTTGATGCGTTGGTCGCCGAGGAAAACAAGGATCGCGCCACGCTCTACCGGGAGATTGCCCGCGCCAATCAGCGTCCGGAATGGGAATCCAACCTGCGCGCCACCTTTGGCAATCGCTGGATTAACCGCATGCCGGCGGGATGGTTTCATCGAAGCCAAGGTGGTCAGTGGATAAAAAAATAGCGTGCTTCATGTTGACGACACGGCGTTTGAACCGCGTCACAAACGAAAGCGGTGTTCATTTCCATATGCGTTCGCAAGGGGAAAACCTGATTCCGATACCTCGAACGTGCGCACGCGATGTTTCCATTGCTGTTGGCGCGGCGCAGTCACATGGCGGGCTGGCTTTCGGGCGGTGAAGTGCAGATGTTGGTGCTATCGCAGGCCGTCGCGGACGTAAACACAGAAAAGTTGCAACAGCATTATTTCGCCAGATAAATTAGCAGAAAATTCCAATGACCCCCATCCTCGTATTCGATATTGAAACCATTCCCGATGTTGTGGGCCTGCGCAAACTCTATGACATCGACGCCATGATGAGCGATGAAGCCGTCGCAGAGCTGGCTTTCCAGCGCCGTCGGCAGGCGACCGGTAGTGATTTCCTGCAGCACCATCTGCATCGCGTCGCGGCCATTTCATGTGTGCTGCGCACCGACGAGGGCCTGCGTGTATGGTCGATTGGCAAACTCGATGACGATGAGCCGACAATCATCCAGCGCTTCTTCGATGGACTCGAGCGCTACACACCGCAACTGGTTTCATGGAACGGCGGCGGTTTCGATCTGCCGGTGCTCAATTACCGCTCATTGATCCACGGCCTCGCTGCGCCGAAATTTTGGGATATGGGCGAGGACGATCGCGATTTCAAATGGAACAATTACATCAGCCGCTACCACATGCGTCATCTCGATTTAATGGACGTGTTGGCGATGTACCAGCCACGGGCCAGCGCCGCACTCGATCAGATGGCGCAACTGTGCGGCTTCCCCGGCAAGCTCGGCATGGACGGCTCGCAGGTGTGGGGTGCATACCAGCGCGGAGAACTGCAAAGTATCCGCGACTACTGCGAGACGGATGTGATGAATACCTATCTCGTGTACCTGCGTTTCCAATTGATGCGCGGAACCTTGAACAAGGCGGCTTATGAAATTGAAGTGAAGGTGGCGAAAGAGTTTTTGAACGCGAATAGCGG
>JBKJVA010000070.1:0-2212 GCA_046589675.1 Usitatibacteraceae bacterium | reverse complement strand
ACGCCCGCGCCGATAAAAAGCGATTGGCGCGTCATCCGTTCGCTGCTTCCATATCTGTGGGATTTCCGCTGGCGCGTAGGCTTGGCGCTTACGTTCCTGATAACAGCCAAGGTCGCCAATATTGGTGTGCCCTTGCTCTTAAAAGAGATCGTCGACTCGCTCGACAAGTCGAAAGCGGTGCTCGTGGTGCCGTTCGCCCTGTTGGCAGCGTATGGTCTGTTGCGCCTGTCCTCGACATTATTTGGCGAGCTGCGCGATATCGTATTCGTGAAAGTTACCCAGCGTGCCGTGCGCAAGGTGGCCCTGTCGGTGTTCCGGCATTTGCATGCGCTCTCGCTGCGCTTTCACCTGGATCGGCAGACTGGTGGGGTGACTCGCGATATCGAGCGCGGCTCCCGGGGTATTTCCACCTTGATGTCGTTCATGCTTTTCTCGGTGATCCCGATCATCCTGGAAATCACCCTGGTGACGATTCTGCTGGCGAAAAAATTCGACATCTGGTTCGTCGTCATCACGCTCTCGGCGATTCTGTTTTACATCATCGCCACAATCAGTATCACCGAGTGGCGCACCGTGCATCGCCGGGACATGAACGAGATGGACTCGAAAGCCAACACCAAGGCCATCGATTCATTGCTTAACTACGAGACCGTGAAATACTTCGGCAACGAAGAATACGAGGCCGGACGTTACGACAAAAACCTGCAAAGCTACGAGGCGGCCGCCACCAAAAGTGAGACTTCGCTCGGTTTTTTGAACGTCGCGCAGAGTTTCGTCATCGCCAGCGCCGTCACGCTGTTGATGTGGCGTGCGTCGGATGGGGTGGCAAAGGGCCAGCTCACGCTGGGTGACCTGGTAATGGTGAACGCATTGCTAATTCAACTCTACATCCCGCTCAATTTTCTGGGCGTCATGTATCGTGAGATCAAGCAGGCACTCACCGACATGGAAAAAATGTTTCGCTTGCTGGGTGAGAATCGGGAAATTGCGGATAAGCCGGATGCGAACTCGCTTAAAATTCAGGGTGCCCATATCAAGTTCGAAAATGTTAATTTTGGCTATGACGCCAAACGGCAAATTCTTTTCGATGTGAGCTTCGAGGTGCCCGCTGGACACACGGTTGCTGTGGTCGGCTCCAGCGGTGCAGGCAAATCGACGCTATCGCGCCTGCTGTTTCGTTTCTACGATATCGGCAGCGGCAGCATTACCATCGATGACCAGGATATTCGCGATGTCACGCAGTCAAGCGTACGCGCCAGCCTCGGCATCGTGCCGCAAGATACAGTGTTGTTTAACGACACGATCCGCTACAACATTGGTTACGGTCGCCCTGGTGCGACGGAGGCTGAAATTGAGGATGCCGCCCGACGCGCCCATGTGAGTGGGTTCATCGAACGGCTGCCGGATAAATGGCAGGCGATGGTGGGTGAACGAGGGTTGAAGCTCTCCGGGGGCGAAAAGCAGCGGGTGGCAATCGCGCGCACCTTGCTGAAGAATCCGTCGATCATGATTTTCGATGAAGCCACCTCTGCGCTGGACTCCGCAACCGAGAAATCGATTCAGGCGGAATTGCGCGACATCGCCAAGGATCGCACCACGCTCGTCATCGCCCACCGGCTGTCGACGATCATCGACGCCGACCAGATTTTGGTCATGGATCATGGACGCATCGTCGAGCGCGGCAACTTCCGTGAATTGATCGAGCAGAACGGCAAGTTTGCGGAGATGTGGAGGTTGCAGCAGCAGGAAGAGGGCAAGGCAGAATAGTTTCAATGCGCATGAAAATGTAATTTGTAGGTTGGGTTAGGCGCAGCCGTAGCTCAACAAACGGTGGGTAAATTTGCACCGATGTTGGGCTACGACGCTTCGCGTCTAACCCAACCTACACAACGGCAATGCAAGTACCAATTACGTTCGGGTAGGATGCGTTCAGACTGCACGGGCTGCATGTGTTTTTTCAGG
This sequence comes from Usitatibacteraceae bacterium, assembly GCA_046589675.1. Classification (GTDB taxonomy): domain Bacteria; phylum Pseudomonadota; class Gammaproteobacteria; order Burkholderiales; family Usitatibacteraceae; genus UKL13-2. The sequence goes on along the minus strand of JBKJVA010000070.1, from coordinate 250 downwards.
CTTTTGTTAGTACCATCAATTCACAAGGCACATTGATTCAAACCCGCGCCTGTCAAGGGTTTCAAGGCAGCTGGTTCCGGGAAATTAGACACCAACCGGGATGGTAGACAGCGTTTGGGTGTCGAAAACTAGTTAGGCCTGACACAACGCCTTGGAGTATTCGTTTATGTCTCACGTCATCCACTCGATCAATTCAACCATCAATGGCTGCTGTGATCATCGACATGTCATTGCTGATGAAGAACATCAT
>JBKJVA010000245.1:0-1376 GCA_046589675.1 Usitatibacteraceae bacterium | reverse complement strand
CACGCTGCTTACTTCGCCCGCTTCACAAAATCCCGCAAATGCTTCGCCTGCGCCTTCAGCGAAGGCATGTGGATGTACATCATGTGCCCGGCTTCGTAGTAATGGACGTCGAGATTGGCGACGAGACTCTTGTCCAGCGCCATGTGGTTCAACACATAGTCAGTCGCAAAGTGCGGTGTAGCCAGATCGAAATAGCCTGAGCCTACATAGACTTTCATGTGCGGGTTCATGTTCATCGCCTTGCGCAAGGTTTCGGCGACGTTCAGGTGCTGATTGTCTGCACCGAAATTCCATGTCAGGTAAAGCTGCGAAATTACTTTGTAAGGGGTATCACTTTCAAACTTCAACTCACGGCGCACGTAGTCGTTCAGGCAGGCCGCATATGCGCCATCCAGGTTACTGTGCGCCGGGTCGTACTCAATATTCTCGCCGGCCGCATCACGGTCGATGCCCTTGAAACGGCTGTCCAGACGGCCGACGGTCCGGTGCTCATCCCGGCACAGCTCCTTGCAAAAGCGATGGATGCTGATGCGCAGATTGGTTTGTTCGATGTAAGCAACCGACAGGCCGGTGTAATGGCTGATTTTTTTGGCGACTGCGGTGCGCCTGGCGGGCACCAACTTGTCGCCCTTAAATAGCGCCGCGTGGTATTCCGCTTCGACGAATGCTTCGACTTCATCGAGGAAAACACGAAGTGGCATGGCTTGCAACGATTTATCCAGTTTCTTGTGGTACCAGGCAGTGGCGGCGTAGGTCGGCAGGAACAGCGCGTGCGAAAGGTCGTGGCCAACCATAAATCGGAATGTCGAAAAATCCAGCGCGGTAGAGAGCAGCAGCAAGCCATTCACATACAGCCCGTATTTTTCCTGCAAATGGCTGGAAAGTCCCGCCGCTCTGGTGGTGCCGTAGGATTCGCCGGCGATGAATTTCGGCGACGCCCAGCGCAAGTGGCGCGAGGTGTAGAGTCGGATAAATTCGCCAACGCTCTCCAGGTCACGCTGGTAGTTGTGGAATTCCTTCACACTTTCGCCATCGACCATGCGGCTGTAACCGGTACCGACCGGATCGATAAACACCAGATCGGTTTCGTTCAACAGCGAGAAGTCGTTATCGACCAACTGATACGGCGGTGGCCCTGCGTTGCCTTCATTGTCGAGCTTCACGCGCTTCGGTCCGAGTACACCGAGATGCAGCCATACGCTGGAAGACCCTGGCCCGCCGTTGAATGAAAACGTCAACGGACGTTTGGACGCATCCTTCACACCATCCTTGGTGTAAGCCATAAAAAAGATACTGGCCCGCGGCTTTTCCGCTTCGCGGTTGCCGTCTTTTTCGGTGTCTTCCTTGAGCACCACGGTACCGCAGGTCACGGTGTA
>JBKJVA010000252.1:0-6788 GCA_046589675.1 Usitatibacteraceae bacterium | reverse complement strand
GGAGACCGAGGGATTCGAACCCTCGATGCAGTTTTTGACCGCATGCTCCCTTAGCAGGGGAGTGCCTTCGACCACTCGGCCAGGTCTCCGGGCTGCTGCTCTAACGCTTTCGCGAAGGCCGAATTGTACGCGTTTCAGCCTCCTCTCGTCAAAAACGAATCGCCTGATTTGCTATTTCAACTCTTTCAGCAAAAATGAATATTGCAGCGCATTGCGATACGCCAACTGCGCGTTGTTTGCAGATCCAGCATGACCGCCTTCAATATTTTCGTAATAGAACACCTCGTGACCCTGTTCCATCATTCGCGCCATCATCTTGCGGGCGTGACCTGGGTGAACCCTGTCATCGCGCGTGGACGTAACAAAAAGAATTTTGGGATAACTGACACCAGCCTTGACGTTTTGATAAGGCGAATATTTCGAGATGAACTCCCATTCGAGCGGGTCGTCGGGGTTGCCATATTCGACCACCCACGATGCCCCTGCGAGCAGTTTGTGATAACGCTTCATGTCCAGTAGCGGCACACTGCAGATAACGGCTCTGAATAAGTCCGGGCGCTGAACCGCGACAGCACCGACCAGCAGGCCGCCGTTACTTCCACCGGAAATCGCGAGATGGCGTGGTGCCGTTATTTTTCTGTTGATTAAATCCTCTGCGACGGCGATGAAATCATCAAAAACTTTCTGCCGATTGGCCTTCAATCCAGCCTGATGCCAACGTGGACCAAATTCGCCTCCCCCGCGAATATTGGCGACGACATATACGCCACCGTTATTGAGCCATGCATTACCGACAGTCGCGGAATAAGCCGGTAACAGTGATATTTCAAATCCGCCATACCCGTACAGCAAGGTCGGATTCTTGCCATCGAATTTTGTGTTCTTGTTCATCAACAGAAAATATGGAATACGCTCGCCATCTTTTGACGCCACTTCAAACTGTTCAACCTGATACGGGTTCGCATCAAAAAATGCGGGCAAGGATTTCAAAACCTCACGCTTGTCGCTGCCAGCCTTTGCCAAAAATAATGTCGATGGCGTCAGGTAATCGGTGAGCGTGAGGAAATAGTCGTCAGACTGATCCACATCGATAGCCGATGCCGCTACCGCGCCCAAGCCTGGCAGCACAACTTCGCGGCGTTTCCACTTACCATCCTTATTTTGCAATTCGTAGAGACGATTCCTGACGTTGTCTAACTCGTTCAAGATCAAATAATTTTTGGTGTGCGTCCAGCCGGCGAGAGATTTGCGCTCTGTAGGCTCGAACAGCAGCTCAAAACTTCGCTCGCCTTTTATGAAGCGCTCAAAGTCTGTTGCGATCAAAGCGCCTTGCGAATATGTCTTGCCTCCAACCATCCAAGGAGACTTTAGCTGCACCCACAGCATACCGAGTCGATATGAGACATTGGCATCGAGGGGCACATCAAGCCTCGTGAGTGCATTGCGCGAGCCTTCGCGCAGGTACGTCTCCGACGTATAAAACGTTGTCGCGCGTCGTACAAACTGGCGCGTCTTATAACCCTTCTGATCTACCTGAAAGGTCGAAACGCTAATGTCGGCGTCCTGGCCTTCGTAAATCAATTTTGCGGTTTCTATCGACGTGCCGCGCTTCCACTCCTTGGTGATGCGAGGGTAACCTGATTTAGTGAGTGATCCAATGCCAAAATCCGTTTGCACCAGCAGTGTGTCGCGGTCCGCCCAGGCTGCACCACCCTTGGCTTCCTTCATTTCGAATCCACCGGCGACGAACGTCTTCGCGACGACATCAAATTCGCGCACCACGTTCGCATCTGCGCCGCCCCGCGAAAGATTTAACAGACAACGTTCGTAATTGGGATAGAGACAGGTCGATCCTTTCCATACCCAATTTTCTTTCTCGCTGCTTGCAAGTTGGTCAATATCCAGAACCGTTTCCCACTTTGGCTCAGCTTTTTTATATTCCGCCATGGTGGTACGGCGCCACACCCCACGGATGTTTTTATCATCCTGCCAAAAATTGTAATAGTACGCACCACGTTTAGCGATGCCGGGAATGCGTTCGCGCGAATTCAACACCTCCAGCGTCTTGTCACGAATGGCGACAAATGGCTGTTCCGCTTCCAGTAACTTCTGTGTTTTGCTGTTCTGCTCCTTTACCCAGCCGATGGCATTATCACCACTGACATCTTCCAGCCAGAGATAGGGATCCTCCTGGGCAATCGCATTGCTCATCAATACAACTCCGAACGCTGCGCACGCAGCAATTTTTGATATTCTGGATTCAAACATGACTCGATCCTGAAAAATACAAAGCCGCGCATAGGCTAGGCGCGGCTTTGAGGGGAGAAACGGATTACAAATTTATGTGGGCAGTTTATCCAATTCGAACACCTGATGCAACGCACGCACGGCCAGTTCCATATACTTTTCGTCAACGACGACCGACGTTTTTATTTCAGACGTGGAGATCATCTGGATGTTGACATTCTCCTTGGCCAGACACTCGAACATCTTGGCGGCCACGCCCGCATGCGAGCGCATGCCGATGCCAACCAGTGAAACCTTGGCGATTTTATTGTCACCTGAAATGGCCTTTGCGTTTACAGCGGGTTTCACTTTTTCGTTTAGCAACGCCAGGGCCCTGTTGTAGTCATTGCGATGAACCGTAAATGAAAAATCAGTGATGCCATCGACCGAGGTGTTCTGAATAATGACGTCGACGTCAATATTTGCTTCCGCTATCGGCCCCAGGATCGCGAAGGCTATGCCAGGACGGTCTGGCACACCGGTGACGGTTAGTTTGGCTTCGTCTCGATTGAATGCAATTCCGGAGATGATGGGTTGTTCCATATTTTCCTCTTCTTCGTACGTAATCAGCGTTCCGGTGTCGTTTGAATCGAAGTCAGTAAACGACGATAGCACCCGCAGCTTCACCTTGTATTTGCCAGCAAACTCGACCGAGCGAATTTGCAATACCTTTGAACCTAAGCTCGCAAGCTCGAACATTTCTTCAAACGTGATGCTGTCGAGCTTGCGCGCCTCCGGCACCACGCGTGGATCAGTGGTGTAGACGCCATCGACGTCGGTGAAGATCTGGCATTCATCAGCGCCTAATGCAGCAGCGATTGCGACGCCCGTCGTGTCCGAACCGCCGCGTCCGAGAGTTGTAATATTCCCGTTGGCGTCAATTCCCTGAAAGCCTGCCACAACCACCACGCAGCCGTCAGCAAGGTCGGCACGAATATTGGCATCATCGATGGAAAGAATTCGCGCTTTCGTGAATGCACTATCGGTGAGAATTTTTACCTGCCAGCCGGTGTAACTTTTTGCCTTCAAACCCAATGTTTGTAGTGCGAGTGCAAGCAGTCCGACCGATACCTGTTCCCCCGTAGAGGCGATGACATCGAGTTCGCGGCCGTGTGGTTCCGGATTGAGTTCCTTGGCCAAACCGATAAGCCGATTGGTCTCACCTGACATGGCTGACGGAACCACGACCAATTGATGCCCTTGTCCATGGTAATGCGCGATACGTTTCGCGACTTCGCGAATGCGCTCCGGCGAGCCCATGGATGTCCCGCCGTACTTTTGAACAATCAGTGCCATAGTTGTTTTTTTACAGTTTTTGTGCAGTGCAATAACGCGTATTTTAGCGAGTTGAGTGAGAAAAGACGAGGGCGTCGCGCAGCAGATGCATTCATCGCGGCAATGGCTCTGAATCCGGGTTAGCCGCCCGCCTGAGTGCCAACTACCGGTAAAATGGTGCATGTCTTCTACCATCTCCATAACCCGTCGTCTGGAATTTGACGCCGGGCATCGATTGCCGAACCACCAGGGTCAATGCCGCAATGTGCACGGGCATCGTTATGCCATCGAAATTACGCTTTCCGGCGACCTCATTAGCGAACAAGGTGCCGCCGATGACGGTATGGTGATGGATTTTGGCGACATAAAAGCAGTCGCCCGGGAAAAACTGGTTGACGTTTGGGACCACGCGTTTCTGGTCCATCGCGAGGACCAGGTGATGGTCGATTTTCTGGCGGCAATTCAGGGACACAAGACGGTCGTGCTCGAGGTCGTGCCTACCGCAGAAAATCTCGCCACGGTTGCCTTCGCGATTTTGAAGAACGCCTATCATGATCGCTTCGGACACACGCTTACGCTGCTGCGGGTGCGCTTGTATGAGACACCCAATTGCTGGGCGGATGCGATCAGGGCGGGGTAACACGTTCTCCGAACTTGCAGATCGCGCTGCCCGTTGCACCGGGCAGCCGCCTCGCGGACGATGCATATGCCATCGAAACCCACGCTAGACCACAAGCACTGGCGCGGCTCGCGGACAGTAAATGCCACGAACGTCTCGCCAGTGCTTGTGTTTCACACCGTACATCTTGAAAAATTTTGTGGCTAGAATGTTCCAGTTTTTGTCCGCTTCATCGATTCGCACCCCAACCTCGACAGGAGAAAATAATGCGCAAGTTTATATTTGCAGTTTCCGCAATTGCGATGGCCTTGGTCGCCGGCACTGCCGTCGCACAGGCAAAGCCGGAAGACGTGATCAAGTATCGTCAAGCCGTTTACAAAGTAATGGGCTGGAATTTTGGACCGATGGCGGCCATGGTTAAAGGCGAGAAGCCCTACGACAAGGATGCGTTCGCCCGGCACGCTACGATCCTGGCCCAGATGTCACCGCTGGCGATGGAAGGTTTCGCTGCCGGTTCGGACAAGGGGGCAGAGACCAAAGCCAAGCCTGAGATCTGGGCGAAATCTGCGGACTTCAAGGAAAAAATGGACAAGATGGTGGGTGAGACCAAAAAGCTCGCGGCCGTTGCGGGCACGGGCAGTTTCGACGAAATCAAGAAGCAGTTCGGGGCCACCGGCAGTGCATGCAAAGCGTGTCACGACGATTTTCGCAACAAGTGACGGCAAATTCATCGCAAACGAAACGCCGCGAAATTCGCGGCGTTTCGTTTTTTTCTGGCACCAGTTTGGCTATGTGCGTCGGTTATTTTCCCAACAATGCGTAGGTGGCTACCGCAACGCAAACGCCGACCACCCACGCCAGCCACGCCGGGCGCGGCGCTGTCGCCGCGCTCGTCGGCAACATTTTGTCACCAGTGATCATCGCCTTCACAAGGTTCTCTTTCTTGTAAAAAAAAGCAAAAGCGACAGCTGCCAGATGCACACCGATGAGAATCAGGATCAGGGTTGAATTCAATTTGTGGAGCGTGGTCATTTGGTCGCTCACGGCTTTGCTCACCAGATGCGCAAACGGTCCTTCGAGCATCAGATCGTCATTGGCAAACAGGCCCATCAGCGCTTGCAGCAGGAGCACACCAAGCATCGTCACAACGCTCAGCGCGCCCAAAGGATTGTGTCCCACATGGTGTGGTGAATCTTTACGTGTCGCGCTTTTAATGTATGCGAGCACCGCCTCCGGACCGCGCAGGAAATTGACGAAGCGTGCATGGTGGCTGCCGATAAATCCCCAGAGGATGCGAAAAGTGATTAGTCCCAAAACCGAAAAGCCAGCGCGCTTGTGCCACTCCAGCCAATTTCCACCCAGCTTGCCGGTGACGAACATCACGATGATGAGCAATACCAGCAGCCAGTGAAACAGACGCACCGGAACATCCCATACGCGCACGGGCGCGGTCACTTGCGTGTCGTTCGCGCTGCAATCGCTGGTTATCGCCGATGCCATGACTATTTCCACGGTTCGATCCTGATCAATTCTCCGTCAGGTGAATCGGTCAGCACATACAGATTGCCGTCCGGTCCCTGCCGCACATCGCGTAAGCGCCCAAGTTTGCCGTCGAACAACCGCTCTTCCGATATAACTTTGTCGTCCTTCAGAGTCAGCCGCACCAGCGTCTGTTTCGCCAACGCGCCCACAAACAGATTGCCTTTCCATTTGGGAAAATTATTTGCAGTATAAAAAGCCATGCCCGATGGCGCTATCGACGGCACCCAAACGTGCAGCGGGGCGACGATGCCGTCCCTGGTTGTGCCTTCACCAATTTTGGTGCCGCTGCCGTAGTTGGCGCCATAAGTGATGACCGGCCAGCCGTAATTCGATCCTGCCGCGAGTATGTTGACTTCATCGCCTCCCTGCGGTCCGTGTTCGTGGGCCCATAGCCGGCCAGTTTCCGGATGCAACGCCGCACCCTGGATGTTGCGATTTCCCAAGGTAAATATTTCCGGCTTGGCGCCTTGCGTTTTCACGAACGGGTTGTCGGCTGGCACACGGCCATCGTCGTGAAGCCGAATACTCTTGCCAGCGTGATCGTTCAGCTGCTGTGCTCGCTGTGCCGATCCTTTCGCTGGACTGTCCCCACGGTCGCCAAGGGTGACGAATACGAAGCCTTGTCGGTCAAACACGATGCGCGATCCGAAATGCTGCCTTGCCGCAGATTTTGGCTGCATCTGAAACAACACCTCTACGTTGGTCATCACTGGTGCAGAACGCGTTCCACCGAGTTTGCCGCGCGCGAGTTCGGTACCGTATGCCTCCGCCTTGCCGGCATTGTATGTCCAGTAGATCCAGCCATTCTCTGCATACTTTGGATGCAACGCCACATCCATCAAGCCGCCCTGTCCGTGTTCGGCAACTTGGGGGATTCCCTCTATTGCTTTCCCGACAAGTTTGCCGCCGTCAAGCACGCGCATCGTACCGCGCCGCTCGGTCAGGATCATGCGCCCGTCAGGCAAAAATGCCATCGCCCATGGATGGTTAAGGCCCGTCACAACGGAAACCGCACGCACTGTGTAAAGCTCAGTTTTGAATACGCGCTCATCAGGCGCGTCCAGCG
>JBKJVA010000053.1:0-1490 GCA_046589675.1 Usitatibacteraceae bacterium | reverse complement strand
AGAAACCCCATGATCAGCCGCAGTGAGCCAAAATAATTGAGTTGCATGGTGCGTTCAAAGTCGTGGAAACGGTCAAAGCTGTTGGCGATGCCGCGGCGGATCGAGCGTCCAGCGTTGTTGACCAGGTAATGGCAGGCGCCATAATCCTTCAACACACTAGCCACCAATTTATCGCAACTGGCCAGATCAGCGAGGTCGCAGGAATAAAATTTCGCGTGGCCGCCCATTGCCTTGATTTTCGCTAGCGTGACCTGCGCTTTTTCAGGGTCGCGTGCGACGATCACTACCTTGGCGCCAGCTTCCGAGAGCTTGATGGCAGTGGCTTCGCCGATGCCGGAAGTGCCGCCGGTGACGACCACCACTTTGCCTTTTATCTTGCCTTCCAGCGTGCGGTCGATAAACAGGTCAGGATCGAGGTGGCGCTCCCAATAATCCCACAAGCGCCAGGCATAGGTTTCGAGCTTTGGCACGCTGATGCCAGAGCCTTTTAGCGCTTTCACCGCATCGCGGTTGTCAAATTTGGTCGGGTAACTGATAAAGCTGAAGACATCTTTAGGGATGCCCAGATCATTGAGAATTTGATTACGCGCTCTTCGCACCGGTGCGACCGACATCAAGCCGTCAAGCACGTAGTCGGGGATAAAACTCAACATTTTTGCGTTCACGCGCATGGTCATTTGCGGCGCGTGCGCGGCCTTCGCAAACAAATTCAGAATTTCCCCGATGCGCATCGGCTCCGGATCGGTCAGGTGGAAACATTCGCCATCAAGGCCTTTTTTATGGGCAATGAAATCCATCGCATCGACGACATAATCGACCGGGATGACATTGAGCTTGCCACCCTCGATGCCGATGGTTGGCATCCATTGCGGCAGCATGCTGCGCATTTTCTGAATGAGCTTGAAGAAATAGTAGGGGCCGTCAATTTTGTCGATCTCGCCGGTCTGCGAATGGCCGACAACCATGCCGGGCCGGTAAATACGCCATGGCACCTTGCATTCATTACGCACAATACCTTCACTATCGTGCTTGGTACGGAAATACGGATGATCGAGTTCTTCGGCTTCTTCGAACATATCTTCACGGAAAGTACCGTCGTACAAACCCGCTGCTGCGATAGAGCTGGTGTGTTGGAAGCAGCCGGCTTTGACGGCCTCCGCAAATTCGACCGCGTTGCGGGTGCCGTCGATATTGGCGGTTTGCTGGCTGGCCGCATCGGCGGACAGATCGTAAATCGCGGCGAGATGGAATAGATGCTTTACCTTGCCTTTTAATTTTGTAATATCTGCCGCAGCCACACCCAACTTCACCTTGCCGAGATCACCGACAATCGGCACCACCCGTTTTTGCGATGCGGGCAAGCCCCACCATGGGTACAACGCTTCGAGTTTCTTGATGGAGTTTTTTCGCACCAACACGTAGACGGTACCGTCGCGCTTCAGCATATTTTTTACCAGAAATTTGCCGATAAAGCCGGTAGCGCCGGTGAC
>JBKJVA010000028.1:0-2828 GCA_046589675.1 Usitatibacteraceae bacterium | reverse complement strand
CGATGAGGACATTTGCAACGATAAACAACCACCAGAAACGGATGTCCAGGCGTCGTGATTCCGTAAACAGGAATGGCCAAAACACCAGGCAGGAAATCGTGAAGTCGGTCAACGTTGCAGCGGCAATGGGACTTCCCCAAGCGAGTGAGAGCGCGCCCGATGATCCTGGAAAATAGGCGAGATAACCGAAGTAGGTTGCATACGGAACGATGGCACCAACGATGGCGGCGACGAAATAGAACGTTTTCATTGGGTCACGACAGCAGCTTATTTTTGTTTCGACGCGCGTTTAATTGGCGCTGAACTACACCTGTTCCCACGGCAACCCCGCGTGCCGCCAGCCACCAAGTTTCCCGCGCTGGTGTTTTTCATCCAGATCGCCCTCGAACCCCTCGAGTACGTTGGTCACATTGGAAAACCCCGCTGCCTCCAACGCCAATCCCGCGTCAACACTGCGGTTACCTGAGCGACAAATCAGCACCACCGGTCTATTGGTTGAATGACCGACCGCTTTCTTGACCTGCCCGACAAAATGCGGATTGATATCCCACTCGGGGCCGTCGTTCCATGGAATCATCAACGCGCCAACAGGATGCCCGACGAAAAGAAACTCCATTTCGCTGCGGCAATCGACGAAAACAGCGGTTGGTTCTTTCTTGAGAAATTCAGCTGTTTGTTGCGGGGTCAGGTGATCCATTGATAAGTCCCATGGGCGTTTGTAATGCTCATTATAGCGACACACTGTCACGCACCTTGGCGAGCCTGCTGACTCAATGCGATAATCAATCCTGATTTCAGGAGTGTAAAACCATGAATGCCCCGGATGCTTTTCTGGCGCGCGACGCCGCTATTTCGCAATATGCAGACCGCCTGGATGATCAGGTGATCGCGTGGCGGCGTGACTTGCACGCCAACCCTGAATTGGGCAACCGTGAATTCCGCACCGGCAAACTGGTCGCGGATCATCTGCGAAAACTTGGTTTCGACGAAGTGACGGAAAAAGTTGCCTATACCGGCGTGGTCGGTTTACTCAAAGGCAACAGACCAGGCCCCTGCGTTGCCTTGCGTGCGGACATGGATGGCCTGCCCGTCATCGAAGAAACCGATGTACCGTTCAAGAGCGTGGTGCGCACCATGTGGAATGGCACCGAGGCCGGCGTCATGCATGCTTGCGGGCACGACACCCATGTGGCCATCCTGATGGGTGTGGCCGAAATGCTTTCACAAATGCGCAGCGAGATTCACGGCTCGGTGAAATTCATCTTTCAGCCCGCCGAGGAAATGCCCCCCATCGGCGAGGAAGGCGGCGCAAAGCTGATGATTGAACAGGGCTGCATGCAGAACCCGAACGTCGATGCCATTTTCGGTCTGCACATCACCTCGAAAATGCACACCAATACCATCGGTTACCGCGTGGGCCCATTGATGGCCAGCGCGGATCAATTCCGTATTTTCATTCGTGGCAACCAGACGCACGGTGCACAACCATGGAGCGGCGTGGACCCGATCGTGGTCGGCGCACAGGTGGTATTGGGTTTGCAGACGATCGTATCGCGGAAGATGAATTTGACCGAAGAGCCATCGGTGGTCACGGTTGGGTCGTTTCAGGCAGGAAATCGCTCCAACATCATTCCCGATGAAGCGAAAATGGAAGGCACTATCCGGTCCTTTGACGAAAAGCATCGCGAGGAAATTCACCAATTCGTCGAGAAAATCACCACCATGATTGCCGAGTCCGGGGGTGCCAGGGCGCACGTGCACATTGCCAGGGGTTACCCGGTTACGGTCAATGATGAGTCGCTGACAAATTGGGCGGTGCCGGTGCTGAAACGCATCGCGACAGAAGCAAGCGTGGGCGTATGCCCCAAGACCTGTGGTGCTGAGGATTTCGCTTATTACCAGCAGGCAGTCCCGGGTATGTTTTTCTTCATCGGCTGCACGCCGCGCGATCAGGACTGCAAATACGCGCCCTCCAATCATAGTCCGCGATTTTATGTCGATGAAAGTGGCTTGAAAGTAGGCGTGAAATCGCTGGCTGCCCTGGCGCTGGATTGGCTATCCGCCAATGCTACAAATCGCTGAACCAGCGTAAAATAGCGTTTGCGCCGATTTGCTTCACTTTGCGGGTGCCGGGATCAAATGATCCCGAAAAACGGCTAAAGCGAAACAGTGATTTTGTTGTGATACAAAAAACCTGTTTGCCAACAGCTCTTGGCGGACAGGTTTTTTGCTTTTGGAGATTCAATGCGTAAATTTATCAGCCTGTTGTTACCGGCCTTTTTTTCGCTCTTGATGTGGGCAGGCAGCACGGCGGCGGTCCAAGCCGCGACATCGCCAATGCCATCGCCTGCGCTTGCTTCAATTGCCGAACGTTATTTTCAGGATTTTCTGGCGCTCAATCCAATCGCAGGTTCCAGCACGCTCGGCGAAGCGCGCTTTGAGGGTAAGCTGGAGATCAGTATCGCGCCTGCACACAGAGCGCGCAGCAAGGCGCTTTATCAGCGCGTGCAACGCGAGCTTGCCGGGCTGGAAATAAATAAGCTCAATAGCGCTGATGCGCTGACCGTTACGCTGTTGCGCGAAGAGGCGGCCAAGCGACTCGAAGCTTTTAACTATCCACTCGAGTTGATGCCGATCGATCAATACGGCGGCCTTCCCGTGCAACTCGCACAGTTCGGTAACGGTCAGAGCATCCAGCCGCTGAAAACCGTCAAGAACGTCGAGAATTATCTGAAACGGCTGAATCATTTGCCTGCGTGGGTCGATCAGGCGATCGCCAATATGCGCGAAGGCGTACGCACCGGCATCGTGATGCCGCGACCGCTGAT
>JBKJVA010000012.1:0-3467 GCA_046589675.1 Usitatibacteraceae bacterium | reverse complement strand
GAGATTCCGTGTTTATCGCGAAACTCTTCATGCACCAGACAATCATCACGCGACACCCCGAAGACGACGGTGTCACACTCTTCAAAGGCATCCTCGTGATCTGAAAAATTGAGCGCCTCCATGGTGCAGACTGGCGTGCCGTCGCGGGGATAAAAATACAGGACGACGTTTTTCTTGCCGCGGAAGCTGGAAAGCTGGATCATTTCCATGCTTGCGTCCGGCAATTCAAATGCAGGTGCGGTAGAACCAACGTGTACCATTGTCGTCCCGTTCAGAAGTTGAATTGCATCGCGCTAAAATTTATAACTTCAAAATTATTCTAACGCATTTTCCCGAACTTGCTTTAAGCGTCCGTCACAGATTTTTTTGTATGAATCCAAGCACACTAAAAACAATCAACCGCAAATCTTTGTCGCAAGCGCTGCCAATACTTGGCGGGATCAGCGCCGAAGTTTTTTTGCGCGACTACTGGCAAAAGAAGCCGCTGCTGATCCGCAATGCCATCACGGCGTTCAAAGCCCCTCTGAGCAAGAATGAGATCCTGACGCTGGCACGACGTGACGATGTTGAAAGTCGCTTGATCACGCGCGATGCTGACAGGTGGCAGATTGAATACGGGCCGTTTTCGTCAGGTGATTTTCGCCAGCCAAAACATGTTTTATGGACAGTACTGGTGCAGGACATCCAGCATTTTTCGAAGCAAGCCCATACGTTACTGGCGCATTTCAATTTTATTCCACAAGCGAGAATCGATGACTTGATGGTGAGCTACGCGGTGGCGGGGGCCGGGGTAGGTGCACATTTTGATTCCTATGATGTTTTCCTGTTGCAGGGGTTGGGCAGACGCCGTTGGCAGATTTCGAGCCAGCAGGACCTGCGACTGAAACCGGACTTGCCGCTGAAAATTCTTGCGCATTTTCATCCCACTGAAGAGTTTGTGCTTGATACAGGCGACATGCTTTATCTGCCACCGAGCATTGCGCACAATGGCATCGCCGAAACCGAGTGCGTGACCTGGTCGATCGGCTTCCGGGCACCATCAAAGCAAGACTTGAGCATCGCATTTCTTGATCACCTTCGTGATGCGATCCAATTGCCGGGACAATACACCGACCCCAAAATCAAACCCACGCGCCATCCGGCAGAAATTGATGCGGCGATGCAGCGGCGTTTCGAGGCGCTGTTGCAAAGCGTGCAAACCGCATCGCGAGATCAGCAAATGACTCGTATATTTATCGGTTGCTACCTGACTGAACCGAAGCCGCATGTCGTGTTCGACCTACCGGAGATGCCACTTGCGGCCGACATGTTCGCCAAGCACGCGATGCGCCATGGACTGGAGTTGGCTTTGAAGACGCGAATCTTGTATGACGATCAACACGTCTTCATCAACGGTGACGTGCACACGCCGTTGCGCGATGCGCGAAATATGCTTTGCGAACTGGCGGATCAGCGTTCACTTTCAGCTTCGACCATTGCAAAGTGTGAATCCAAAAAATCGCTTTTGTTTCTGTACCAATGTTATTGCGATGGTGCCCTGTTGATTGCGCACCATTGAAGCCCACTTAAGGTATAGCAACTGATTCATCGAGGAGCCGACCATGCACGAAACTAATTCCCCATCTTCCGAACCCGAAACCGTCTATCGCTTGATGGAAACGAGGAGCGAAGCACACGCTGCAATTGCCGAAGTGGTGGCCCTGGCACAGCGTGAAATCCGGATTTTTGATGTTGATCCTGCGATGCTTAAAGAACGTGAGTTCGGCCAGCCGGCGCGCATTGAGACATTACGCACTTTCCTGCTGGCGAGCCGCGATCATAGGCTGCGAATTGCACTGCACGACGTCCGTGGAATCGAAAGTGAGGTGCCCCGCTTGATCACCCTCCTTACCCAGTTTTCCGGTCAGATCCAGATCCATCGCACCTTGGGCCAAGCCGCCGAGGCGCGTGACCCGATGGTCATTGCCGACGACGCGCATTTCTGGCGCAAGCTGCATATCGATCATCCGCGTTCGGTATTAACACTACATAACGCCACCGATGCGCGTCCGTTCCTAGAGCGATTCGAAGAGATTTGGGATCAAAGTGAATTGGCCGTCACTGGCAGCAGTCTTGGCTTGTAGCGGGCGTATTTCAGCGTGTACAAGCACCTCCTCCTCGACCAGATGGGCGGCGGCCTCGGCCATGCGCCGCGTGCCGCACGAGGGGCAAATGCCGCGCCGGGTGGTGAAGTCACTACAAACGCTAACCACTAGCATTGGCGCGGATTTCAAGGCCATTTAAGGCTAAGAGGTGCGCAGGATGGCGCTCTGCGAAGCGATGTGCTGGGAGATGGTTGCGATGGCTGGATTCTATGTTGGCGGGAAAAATAATTTACTACGGCCCCTTACTCTCCCAGTTTGGTTTTACAGTCGGCCAATGCTCAGCGCAAACGCCTCGCGCAAGGTGCGACTGTCGGCATCTTCACAAACATAGAAGCCTCCTTTGTGGGGCATAACGTCCGAGCTAAAGGGCACCGCGCTTTTGCGGCGTCCAGCGACCGAAGGGAGCGACCTTGAGCGACGGGTTAGGTGTCAAAGAACCGCCCCTTCGGCCATCGCCTTGAAGTGCTTCGTCGCGGCGTCTACAAATGGACGGTGACGCTGACTTACCACCGTCCGAACAGTATCGGTACCAGGAACCTTTTCAATCGTTTCGAGTTCTTCTGCGTAGTTGTGGAATACGAGTTCGGTAAGTTGAAGACAAATGTGCGCGGCAAGAAGCGCAAATAAAACCTCGCCCCTTCGTGCCTGTTCGCGCCCCTCCGGAACGAGGCCAAAGAATTGGAATTTGAGCTCGTCTTCGCGCTGCCACATCGGCGGCGAGCTGTTGATCGGTGCTGTGTGAACGTGCATGTTGGAAAGGTAGCCGTACATTTGTCCGACTGGTTCAATTTCCTTCTTTAGGTTGGTGATGCTGTTGGATGAACGAAAGCCCTTCTTCGCTTTCCACAATTCAAATCGATCAGGGTTATGCACGACGTCCCAAGCCACCGCGAATCCTTCAAGGGCGGTTCGAAACACCACAGGCGGTTCCCAAGCATAGCCACCGATCGCGAGCTCAAAGCCAGCCATTAGGCCATTCGCGCCCTTAGTCATGAGGGAGAAGGCTGCCTGCTTCGGGTCCGCCGCGTCGTGCATCTTGTTCTTCGCGTGATAGAGCTGCAACGCCTCCACAATGCGAAAGACCAAGTGCGCGAATTCATCGGCCTCTGGGGCATAGGTCGCAAGCAGCCGAGCCCGTGATTGGGGCGAGAGTTCCTTAAGGTATCGCCGAACCGCTGGTTCAAGCTGCGATGGCACTTTGACGCCTAACGAGGCTATAGAAAAAGTCTTTTCATAGCCGCATCGTGCCGTGAACCAAATCAAATATCAAGGTCGAAGTGAAAGACGAACTTGTGGAGTGGCAAATGGCGCGTTACAAACACA
>JBKJVA010000310.1:0-4739 GCA_046589675.1 Usitatibacteraceae bacterium | reverse complement strand
ACAGGCCGCGCGGCGGGCGCTTGCCGCCACCAAAATTGGTAACAAGGCGATTCACCGTCCCCTGCCGATATTGGCGATATTGTTCGAGATCGCCGTAAGGCGCTCCAGATGTTCGAGCACCGCCAACTGCGCCGGGTCGGATTCAAAATCAGCTTGTTGGGAGAACTTCCAGTACCACTCCAGCGGACTGGAGGCCTCGATGACGTCAAGGTCCTCGAACTCGCCGGAGATATTGGGAAGGGGATCAACCTGCTGCATGTCGATGATTTATTCGCAGCAGGAAGTGCAAGCACTTCGTGGAAATTTGCA
This sequence comes from Usitatibacteraceae bacterium, assembly GCA_046589675.1. Lineage (GTDB taxonomy): Bacteria > Pseudomonadota > Gammaproteobacteria > Burkholderiales > Usitatibacteraceae > UKL13-2. The sequence continues at coordinate 4,430 of JBKJVA010000310.1, read as the reverse complement.
TTGGAAGGTGAGAACAGCCATTGACGGGCGTTTCGAAGCATTTTTGTCACACGAGCCGCACCGGTGCTTGAGTTCAATTTGCAAAATCGTACCTTTCGTCGTGTGGGCGATCTTTACCGTGCACTGTTGCCTCACATGTTCAGCGTGCGTTTGTCCACCGCAAGCGCCGCCTCGCGCACCACTTCGGACAGCGTGGGGTGCCCATGCACAATGCGGGCGATATCTTCGGCTGCTGCCTTGAATTCCATTGCCGTTACCAGTTCCTGGATCAATTCGGATGCATGGGCATGAATAATGTGTCCGCCCAGAATACGATCAGTTTTAGCGTCGGCGATAATTTTTACAAAACCGCCCGCCTCACCCTGTCCCAGCGCGCGGCCATTGGCCATGAACGGAAACTGGCCGGTTTTCACCTCTACGCCCTCCGCCTTCAATTGCTGTTCGGTCTTGCCGACCCACGCGACTTCCGGCGACGTATAGATAATCCAGGGGATGGTGTTGAAGTCAACATGCGGCTTTTGTCCTGCGATGGTTTCGGCCACCGCGACACCTTCGTCTTCGGCCTTGTGCGCCAGCATCGGCCCACGCACGACATCACCGATGGCGTAAACATTGGGCAGGTTAGTTCTGCAGTGCTCATCGACCTCAATAAAACCTTTGTCAGTCAATTTCAGGCCGACGTTGGTTGCGCCCAATCCATCGGTATTCGGGATGCGACCGATGGAGACAATCAGTTTGTCGCACTCGAGCTTTTGCGCAAGACCTTTGTCATCGATGTAATCGATGGCGATGGCCGTTTTTTTCTGCGTCACCTTTTCAATCTTCACGCCGAGCTTGATGTTGAGCGCCTGCTCCTTGGTGAAAACCTTCCACGCCTCTTTGGAAATGGCGTCGTCGCACGCGCCAAGAAAATTCGGCAATGCTTCCAGCACCGTCACCTCGGAACCCAGGCGCCGCCACACGCTACCGAGTTCCAGACCAATTACACCGGCACCGATCACACCCAATCGTTTCGGTGCCGCAGCAAACGCGAGAGCGCCTTCGTTATCGCAGATGTTGATGTTATCCACCGCAACGCCCTGCAAGTGCCGTGCTTTGGAGCCGGTGGCAATAATCACGTATTTGGCCGTGACGGTTTCCTTTGCGGCACCTTTTTCACCACTGCCAATTTCTATCGTGCAGGTATCGCCTGCGGAGATGAATCTCCCGAAGCCTTTCAGCCAGGTGATTTTGTTTTTGCGAAACAGGAATTCGATCCCCTTTGTCATCTTGCCAACGATGCCATCCTTGCGCGTCTGCATTTTGCCGATGTCCACTTTCACGCCGGCCGCGGTGATGCCGTGTTCGGCAAACTTGTGCTCAATCTGCTCCACATTTTCGGACGACTGCAGCAGCGCCTTCGAGGGAATACAGCCGACATTCAAACAGGTGCCTCCCAGCGCCATTTCGCCTTTTGGATTCTTCCAACCCTCGATACAGGCAACATTGAATCCGAGCTGCGCAGCACGAATCGAAGCGATATAGCCACCCGGTCCAGCCCCGATAACGACAACATCAAATTGTTTCGACATGGCAACCCCAAAAAGTATTCGCAAGCGACGACACGTCGCGCCTTATTTCTCACTCCCTCTCCCTGTGGAGACGGGAACTGACTAAAGCTGTATTTTCACCAACTCAACCGAGCCAGAAACGGGAAATATGCACGCCTAGTCCAGCACAGAATCCTGCGATCAGCGGTGACGTACCTTTCAACAGCAACGGCGGATTCTTGACCAGTTGCGAAAGCCACAGCGTCAATGTCACCGCGAGACCGACGGATAGTGTGATCGCAAAATGCGGACCCATAAACGGGTCAATCATTTTCGAAAAAAATACCGTTAGAAAACCGGTGAGTATTGCGCCCAGCAGAAAAAATAAAATCTGCCTCGGAATATGCGCAGGCCTCCATTTCTTTCTTGCCATTGCAGGTTGATATTCAAATATCCAGCAGCAAACGCGCCGGATCTTCCAGCGCTTCTTTTATCGCCACCAGCGCCAGCACCGCCTCGCGGCCATCGATGATGCGATGGTCATAGCTCATCGCCAGATAATTGATGGGGCGGATCACAATCTGTCCATCTTCGACGACCGCGCGCTCTTTGGTGGCGTGCACTCCCAGAATCGCCGATTGTGGTGGATTGATGATCGGCGTCGATAACATCGAGCCGAACACACCGCCGTTGGAGATCGAAAAAGTGCCACCGGTCAAATCCTCGATGGTCAACTTACCGTCCTTGGCTTTCTGACCAAATTCGCCGATTTTCTTCTCCACGTCCGCGATCGACATCTGATCTGCGTCGCGAAGAATCGGCACCACCAGACCACGATCACTACCGACCGCGATACCGATATCGTAGTAGCCGTGATAAACGATATCGTTGCCATCAACACTTGCGTTGACGACCGGATATTTTTTCAGTGCGTGCACCGCTGCTTTGACAAAGAACGACATGAAGCCGAGTTTCACGCCGTGTGTCTTTTCGAATTTGTCCTTGTACTTGTTGCGCAGTTCGATCACTGGGGCCATGTTCACCTCGTTAAACGTGGTGAGGATGGCGGCGGTCGATTGCGATTGCAGCAGGCGCTCTGCAATCCGCGCCCGCAATCGCGACATCGGCACCCGCTGCTCGGCGCGCTCACTTGCCACCTCACCGATCGGTAGGTGCACTGCTGGTGCCACAGGTTTGGCAACGACGGGCCGGGCGGCAGCAAGGCTGCCTGCGGCCTTGTTAACCACGTCCTCCTTGGTGATGCGTCCGCCGCGACCGGTGCCGGTCACATCATTGGCGCTCACATTATTCTCAGCCGCAATCTTGGCTGCAGCCGGGCTCATTGCCGGGGTGGACGCAACCGATGCGGGGGCTGCTTTTTCCGGGGCGGCTGCGGCGCTTGCAGGCACCGGGGCGGTAGTCGCGACTTTGGCCGCGGTGTCGATCATGGCAATAATGTCGCCACTGACAACGGAACTGCCATCGGCTTTCAGTATCTTCACGATTACGCCGTCAGCGGGCGCGGGCAATTCCATCACGACCTTATCGGTTTCGATGTCGATCAGGTTTTCGTCGCGCTTGACTGCGTCACCCGCTTTTTTGTGCCACGATACCAGCGAGGCTTCCGACACAGATTCTGACAGCGCCGGTACTTTTACTTCGATCTGCATGATTGTTCCTATCTTTTCGTCTTGGATATTGGTAAGCGTTAACTGTGGGTAGCCGATGCGGTCGGGGCAACATTCCAGGACAACGCGGCGTCCACCAATTCTTTTTGCTGCTCGCTATGCTTGGAGAGATAACCCACCGCTGGCGATGCAGACGACGGACGCAGCGCATAGCTCAATGTTTGATCGGCACGCATTTCACGCAGCAGGTAATGCTGGATCCGATGCCATGCACCCTGGTTGCCAGGCTCTTCCTGCGCCCAGACGACCGATTTGGCATTTGGATAGGTGGCGATTTGCTCCCTGAATTCTTCGTGCGGAAAAGGATAGAGCTGCTCGATGCGCAATATCGCGATGTCCTCAATCGCCCGCTTGACGCGCTCGGCGACGAGATCGTAGTAGACCTTGCCCGAGCAAAAAACCAGTCGCTTCACTTTCTTGGCGTTGAGCTTTTCCGTCTCCCCGATCACCACTTCAAATTTGCCGTGGGCTAAATCATCCATCGACGAGGTTGCTTCTTTTTTACGCAACAGCGATTTAGGCATCATCACGATGAGCGGTTTGCGCATCTTGCGGATCGCCTGCCGGCGGATCATATGGAATAGCTGCGCCGCATTGGAAGGCACCACCACCTGGATATTGTGTTCAGCGCACAACTGCAAGAAGCGCTCAAGGCGCGCCGAGGAATGCTCCGGCCCCTGACCTTCGTAGCCGTGTGGCAAGAACAAACTCAGTCCGCACAAACGCGCCCACTTGGTTTCTCCGCTGGCAATAAATTGATCGATAACTACCTGGGCACCATTGACGAAATCACCGAATTGCGCCTCCCAGATCACCAGCTCGAATGGCTGTGCGGTGGCATATCCGTATTCGAAACCGAGTACCGCTTCTTCAGAGAGCAAAGAATCAATGACGACAAACTTGGCCTGTTCCTGCTGGATATTTTGCAACGGCACATAAGTACCGGAATCCCATTTTTCGCGATTCTGGTCATGCAGAACGGCATGGCGATGGGCGAAGGTGCCGCGGCCACAATCCTGACCGCTCATGCGCACCGGATATCCGGTCGCCACCAAAGAAGCATAGGCGAGATTTTCGGCCATACCCCAATCGAGCAGCTGTTCACCGCGGCCCATCTTGCGCCGGGCTTCCAGCAATTTTTCGACCGACATGTGCAGCTTGAAGTCTGACGGGATCTGCGTAAGTCGTTCGACATAGTGCTTTAAGGTTTCCA
>JBKJVA010000259.1:0-4698 GCA_046589675.1 Usitatibacteraceae bacterium | reverse complement strand
TTTTATTTCCCCCAGCAGTTGCAATGAGGACTTGATCTTGGCCGGTCCGGCTGTTTTGATTTCGATGCCCGCCTGTTTGACTTGTGCTTCGGTCATCTCGGCGCGCGACTCTGCCTGCGTGTAATTGAAGCGATGTGTCTTGCCGTCGCGTTGTGCGGCAATCGTTACTTCAAACGAATGCGGCTCTTCGACGACCGCATTGGCTTTCAGGTAATCCTTGGTCTTGACGAACGTGAACTGTTCCGGCTTGCGCCCGAGGCGCTCGACGATGACTGTTGCTATGGTGGACGCCGGGTCAAGCGGCTTGCCTTTCAAGAAAGGATAGAGTCTGAATTCAGGTTCTGTGCCTTGCTCGAACACAGTAATTTCGAGACCAAAGTCACCATCGGTGAACAACTTGCCGCCGTGGGGGCCCTTGGTGGCCACACCCGCTGCAGCTTGTGCCGACTCTTTTCCCGCCGCGTGACCATGTTCATCAGTCGCCGGTTTGGTGCGACCCATACTAAGAATGAGTGCTGCTGTGATGACACCGACAATGAGGATGGCGGCGATCGCGATTGTTTGTTTACTTTTCATGTGGATTATTCCGCTTTGGGTACTAATGGTTCATGAGAGTGGCGCGCTCAGCGTTGAGCGGCTCACCAGTCAGGCGTTCGATATCGGCGACGGCACGGTGAAATTCCGCCAGCGCTTTTACATACTGTTGGTTTGATTGAAACAGCGTTCGCTGCGCGTCGATGGCGTCGAGAAAGCCGAATTTGCCGAGTTGATAGCCTGTTGTCGCCGCATCGAAGGCACTCTTGGCGCCGGGCAATAGTTCATCGCGCAAGGTCTTGACTTCCATCTCGACGGCTTTCAGACGCTCGTAGGTCTGACCGAGCTCCGAATCCAACTTGGTTTCGGTGGCAGATTGCTCGTCACGCGCTTTTTCGACTCGTCGCAGTGCCTCCAGTACGTTGCCCTGATTTCGGTCGAAGAAAGGTAGCGGGATGGAAAGCGTGAAAAGCGGCAAGTTTTCACGGTTCTCTTGCGCGCGTTTGACGCCGGCACCGAGCGTGATGTCGGGGATGCGCTTGGCGCGTTCGCCATCGAGTAACGCACTTCGGCGTGCCACTTCGGCAGTCGAACGTGTGCGTTCCGGGTTGCTGCGGGCGCGCAAGGTAAGCTGTTCAAACGGCGGCACGACAACCAGTAGTTCCAGGTCGCCGACAGCCTCGGTGAATCGTGGCGCGCTATTGCCCCAGAACGCAGACAATCGCTTCCTTGCGCTGGCCAATTCCCGGCCTGCCTGCTCAGCCTCGATGCGTGCGGCACCTGCTTCGAGTCTGGCTTTGGTTTCTTCCACGGGCGATACTTTGCCGGCGGTGACGCGTTTGCCGACGGCTTCAGCAGCCTGGCCTGCAAGCGCTACGGCTTGATCGGATAATTGTTTACGTCTTTGTCCGGCCAACACGTCAATAAAAGCTTGCGCAGCGCGCGTGAGTACATCGATCCGCTTCGCTTCAAACTCGGCCGTGGCGGCATCCTTGCCGAGACCTGCCGCTCGAATCCGTGCAGACCGTTTCCCGCCGAGTTCGATCAATTGGCTGATTTGCAGCGAAGTGGAGCGCGACGGCTTGCCGACTTCCTCCCATGTTGCGCTCAGTTCGGGGTTGGGCAACAGCTCCGATTGCAGTATTGCCGCGTCAGTCGCACCCACTTCTCTGCCGAATGCTGCGAGTTCGCTGTTATGAACGCGCGTCAGCGCCAAAGCTGTTTTTAATGTCAGAGGGTCGGGTGGCTCGACCGGCTTCTCAATCTGCGCATGCGCCATGGAAGCCCATAGCAGGCACGCGACCAAAACCAATTTATTCATTGTGTCCTCAAGCAAATGCCGACGAAAAACGTCAGCGGAATCCGTATGGAATCCGGCGAGAGGGTGCCGCGCTTAGATCAGCGCAACAGGGTGGTGCGGAACGACTCGCCGGGGCTTACAGACCGGCGTTGAGCGGAGGACGGAAGGGATTGTCCGGGGAGCGGTCGGGAAACCGCTGATGCAGAAATGATATGGGTGCGGATGTGTCTGTTGGCAACGGTGATGCGCCTGCAGCGATAGCGACGACCGCTGTCGAATGCTGACACGAGGGGCAATCCCAGTCTTCAAACCCGGACTTTTTCTGTTCTTTGCCTTCGCCGGATTTGTTGTCATGCTTGTGCGCATGATGGCCGAGATGATTTTGTGCGGCCGCCGTCTCTTCGTGCTGGCAATACTCAGACACGGCCGCATAGCTCCACTGGAGCGGCAGCACGCAAAGTATAAGGATGGCAACGAAACGACGCATCAGCGCATTATGCCAGACAGAATTGGTCGAATCATTCTGGTGAAAAGGCTATGCACGGTTGACACCTCCAAGCAAGCGCAGGCCATTGGCGACCACGATGAGACTGGCACCTGCATCGGCAAAGACCGCCATCCAAAGCGTACCGTGACCGGTGAGCGTCAAGACAAAGAAAACGGCTTTGATGGCCAACGCGAACACGATGTTCTGCCAAAGTATTTGGGAAGTTTTCCTGGACAGACGAATGAATTGGGGCAACTTCCGCAGGTCGTCCTGCATCAGCGCCACATCGGCCGTTTCAATCGCAGTATCCGTGCCAGCCGCACCCATCGCAAAGCCGATGCTTGAACGCGCCAATGCGGGTGCATCGTTGATGCCGTCACCAACCATTCCGACCGGGCCTCGCTTAAGCATTTCTTCGATTGCTGCAAGCTTGTCGTCGGGCAACATTTCGCCACGAGCATCAGTGATGCCTACCTGCAGCGCAACCGCTTTGGCTGTCTTGTCGTTGTCGCCGGTGAGCATGATCGTTTCGACGCCTAACGCTTTCAATTCTGCGATGGCGGTTTTGCTGGTATCGCGAACGGTGTCAGCGACTGCCAACACCGCAAGAGATTCGCTTTCGGTGGCCAGAACCACGGCCGTCTTGGCTTCTATCTCCAATCGATCCAGCGTTTCCTCGACGGTAGGCGAGCATACATTCAAGTCTTCGATTAATCGGTGGTTGCCGACAAAATATGTCACGCCGTTGATTGTTCCTTTCACGCCGCGTCCGGGGAGTGCCTCGAAATTGTCGACAGGGACAACGCTGCCCGCATAGGCCGCAACAATGGCCGTTGCGACCGGATGTTCTGACAAGGTATCGAGACTGGCGGCAATGCGTAGTGCGTCTTCCTTCGATAATTGGGAGAGAGGCACGACGTCGGTTAACACCGGTTTGCCGTGCGTAATCGTTCCGGTCTTGTCCAGCGCCACTGTTTTGAGCAGGCGGCCCTGTTCAAGATAGACCCCGCCCTTGACGAGTATTCCCCGTCGCGCGGCGCTCGTGAGCCCGCTGACGATGGTTACCGGTGTAGAGATCACTAGCGCACATGGGCAGGCGATCACCAGCAGCACCAGCGCTTTGTAAATCCAGTCATACCACGGCATACCGAACATTAGCGGCGGGACCAGCGCCACCAGCAGTGCCAACACAAACACGACCGGCGTATAAACGCGGGCGAATTTATCGACGAAGCGTTGTGTCGGGGCGCGCTGACCCTGAGCTGCCTGGATGGAACGGGCGATGCGGGCTAGCGTGGTTTCACCCTTGGCGGCAGTCACGCGAAATTCAAGAACACCGCGTTCGTTCAGAGTGCCTGCAAACAAGGTTGCGCCAACGGTTTTGTCAACCGGCATGCTTTCGCCAGTGATTGGCGCCTGATTGACACTCGATTGCCCGGTGACAACGATGCCGTCGAGCGCGATACGTTCTCCTGGCCGGACGCGTACTATCTGACCGATAGAAATCTGGTCAGCCGGACGTTCCATCCAGGTGCCATCTGCTTGTTGAACGAATGCAGTTTCGGGCGCATGCGCCATCAGGCTGCGGATCGCATTGCGCGCTCGATCAAGGCTCATTACTTCGATCATTTCAGCAATGCCAAACAGCCAGATGACGACAGCTGCTTCCGGCCATTGGCCGATGGCGACCGCACCGATCACGGCCACGGTCATCAGCAAGTTGATGTTCAGCGTGAAAGACCTGAGCGCAATCCAGCCCTTTTTCAAGGTTTGCAGACCACCGGTAAAGATGGCGGTCAGTACCAGAATCGCGACGGTGACTGAGGTTTCATTGCCCGTCGTGTAAGCGACGATTTCGGCACTAATGGCGGCCACACCAGATACCGCCATCAGTAGCCACTGGAGTCTGGAAATGCTGGGGGCGTCCGTCTCGCCACCGGCAGCGCCAGTCCCAACACTCGAGCCGTCGGCGGCCAAAGGCACACCGGCCATGCCGATCTCAGTCAGCGCAGTGTCAATTGATGCGGTGTCGGTCAGCGTGTGATTGGCCGTCAGCACCCGATTGATAAGATCAAAATCCAGCCCGACGATCCCTGGCTTGCCATCAATGGCTTTACGGATCAGGGCCTCTTCGGTTGGACAATCCATTTTCTGGATCTTGAGACGCAGTATCTTCGACCCGGCAGGCAAAACTAGCGCTGCCGCCAGCGCTTGCGGCTTGGCAGCGGGTGCAGGGCAGCAGTCGTCGTGTTGATGTTCAGCCATATCAAAATATCCTCATATGGCCATTATTGGGAACCTTGAAGCCGCTACAGGGTCAAGTGTTTTATGCGGTTGGCGAAAAACCGGAGTTTAGATATGAAGATCGGCGAACTAG
>JBKJVA010000273.1:0-4642 GCA_046589675.1 Usitatibacteraceae bacterium | reverse complement strand
GTTTCAAAACGCATACGCCGCGTTGAGCCCCACCAAAAAATTGCGCCCCGCGGCCGGCTCAAAGTAGCGCCCTCTTGCCTCAGCCACGATCACCGAGCCGATATAGCGATGATCGGTTACGTTATCAACGCGCACGAACTCGCTGAAGCGCCAATTGCCATAGCCACCTTGAGTGACTTGCTGTTGAAATCCGACGCGCAGATTGGCAACGCCAAAGCCGGCGGCTGCATCGCTATTGGCTTCGTTCACGTAGACTTTTGTAGACGCGCGATATTCGATGGCGGCGTGAAAGCCGGATGGCTGATGGCGCCAACTCAACTCACCGTACAGCACCGAGCGCGCCACACCCGGAAGCCGATTGCCCGATGCCACCGCCACCGGCGGTGTACCCGCGCTATAGGTGCCGGTGAAGCGCGCGTTCAACCACGTGTAGGCTGCGTAGGCTTCAAAACCAAACGGCAAAACACGTTCGAACGATAGCTCCACACCGTCGCGCTGGGTGTTGGAGGCGTTACGGAAATCGCTGCGGCCGCCGCTCGAGGCATTGGTGACGATTTCATTGCGCGTATCGATATGAAAAAGCGCCGCGTTTATTCGGGTGCTGCCGCTAATTTTGCCCTTGATACCAAACTCGGTGTGACGGCTGCTGGCAGGTTGCAGGGCAAAGTTCAACCCCGTGGCACCGTTGGGCCGATAAGCGAGTTCTGCAAAGGTCGGTGTTTCAAATCCTTCACCGTAGTTGGCGTATATATTCCAGCGCGGCGTGAGCGTGTACAGCACTCCGACCACCGGTGTGGTGCGCGCATAGCTGACCTTGCCGCTGTCGTCTGGATTGACGCCAACGATGAAGTGATCTGCGGAATTAAATTTCACACGACTGTGGCGAGCGCCAGCGCTAATGCGCAACACGTCGGCAAGTTGCCATTCCGCCTGCGCATAGAAATCGGTATTGCCAACGCGATCGTCCTCATCGCGCTTAAGGGCACCCTGCCGGCCTGCATTGTTAACGAAGCCCTGGCGCCGTTCGTCCAGGCGGTCATCGTCAAAACCAGCAGAAACGGTCAGCGCACGCTCTGCGAGAGTGTCGAACGTGATGCGACGGGTCCAGCGCAAACCCACGCCGCCATAGCGTCGGCCCAGGTCAACCACACCTCCCGCACTCAATGGCGTATTGCCGTCCTGGCCGAGATACTGTTTTACAGTGCGTTCGCCAGCATAGATTTTGGCCTGCACCGCACCGGTGGCGTTGCCCGCGTCACCGATGTCATAGACCGCGCCAAGTTGATTCTGTCGAATGCTTTTTCGGGTATTGAAGGTCAGCGCCGATCTATCGACCTGGCGCGGATCAGCCTGCACCTGCGACCGCGTCAACCCCAGCGGGTCTTGCGTATCCGGCTGGCTCAGGGCGTTCGCGACGAGCAAGAGTTTGCCCGCACCGACTGGGACGCCGAACTTGGCGTTAAGCTGGTCGCGGGTGGCGGCGCTATGCACTCGAAAGCCGTCGGTCGTGAAGCGTGAAATATCAACAAGGTAATTCAGGCTGTCTTGTTGCCCGCCCAACTGCAGGCCGTACTTTAGCGTGCGATAACTTCCTGACGTGACCGAACTACTGATGGTCGGTACTGCCGGGCCATTGGCGGTAAAAATCTGCACTACGCCGCCAGACGAATTGCCGTACATGCTTGCAAACGGCCCGCGCAAGACTTCGATGCGTTCTGCTGACGAAAGGCTGAAGGTCGCGGCCTGCCCTTGTCCATCCGGCATGGTGGCAGGAATGCCGTCGGCAATCAGGCGCACGCCGCGTACACCGAACGTTGAGCGTGCACCAAAACCGCGTGAGGAAATTTGCAAATCCTGTGCATAGTTCTGGCGATTTTGCACGACGATTCCTGGCACCCGGTTCAGCACCTCGGAAAGGTTGACTTGAGGTTTGGCCTCCGTAATCACGCTCTGATCAATACGATCAATGGCCATCGGCAAATTGAAGCCGTCTTGGGCAACCCGTGTGGCGCTGATGACCAGTTGCGGAATGCTGGGCACCTCCGCAACGGGCGTTTGTGCAGTCGCGGTGATGGATACACCCATCGCCAGCAGGCAACTCTTCAGATAGATGCGCAGCAACATTGCCTCTCGCACATTACTTCAAACTCGCCAGATACCCGGCGATATCGACAATGTCTTTTTCCGATAAAGGCTGCGCAGCGCTCGCCATGGTGCCGTCAATGTCGGGGCGCGTGCCTGTCTTGAATCCGCGCAATTGCGAGACCAGGTAATCGACCTGCAGACCGGTCAAACGAGGAATATGGTTTTGCCCCGCGTAATTTGGAAGGTGACAGGAACCACAGTGATTGCGTGTGGCAATCACTTTGCCGGCTGCAACCACGGCATCGTCTATCGTGACGTCACTGCCCAGTGATTTCTGTGCCGCAAAATACGCAGCAATGTCTTTCATGTCCGCGTCCGTGAGTTTGGCGGCGAATGGGCTCATCTGCTCGCTTACCCGGCGCCCCTCGCGAAACTGCAGCAACTGATAATAAATATAAAGTGGTGTCTGGGCCGCCAGTGATGGATACACCGCATTACTTGAATTCCCATTTGCGCCATGGCACGCAACACAGGTCGAGGCCTTGCGTTCTCCGAGCGCCACATCGGGCGCAGCGGCGGCATCGGTCACCGTAACCACTAGCGCCGCAACCAGCCACCGAGCAAGAAGGACGACTTTCATATCCACTCCAAATTGAAAATCCCCGCCACGCGGCAATGCGCGACGGGGACCGAGACTTAGGTACTTACTTCTTTTTGTAGCTAATGCGGTAGATAGCGCCGGCGACGTCGTCCGATACCAGCAAGGAACCATCTTTCATTACTTGCACATCGGCCGGGCGCCCCCAGAAAGTTTCGCCTTGCAAAAAGCCGGTGGCAAAGGGCTCGTACTTCACAACTTTACCTTTGCCATCGAGCACTACGCGGCTGACATTGAAGCCAGTCTTCTTGGTGCGATTCCACGAGCCGTGCTGGGCGATGAAAATGTTGTGCTTATACGCCGCCGGAAATTGCGTGCCTGTGTAAAAGCGCATGCCGAGTGCAGCCACGTGGGGGCCCAGTTTCAGGTCGGGTGCGTCGAACTCCTTGCAGGTACGGCCCTTGCCATAGTCGATATCGAGCAGGTCACCCTGATGACAAAACGGGAAGCCGAAGTTCATGCCTTTGCGGGAAACGTGATGCAAGGTGTCGTGGGGCAGTTCGTCGTTCACCCAGTCGCGGGCGTTGTTGGTGAACCATAGTTGTTTGGTGACGGGATGGAAATCCATGCCAACGCTATTCCTCACTCCGGCCACAACGGTTTCAAGCACCGCGTTTTCGGGGTCAACCCGTACGATGGTGGCGTGGGTCACCGGTGGAATCACGACATTGCCCGGCGAGCCGATCTGGAAATATAGCCAGCCATCCGGACCGAGTGTCATGAACTTCCAGCCGTGCGGCTCATCTTTTGGCAACGCATCAAACACCACCACCGGCTTGGGCGGGTTATCGAGATTGGCCTCGATGTTGTCATAACGCAGGATGCGCGAGAGTTCAGCAACGTATAGCGCGCCATTCTTGAACGCGACACCGTTCGGCCGATGCAGACCCTTGGCGATGATCCTGGTTTCACGCTTGCCGTCTTTTTCGACGACAGCATAGACATTGCCAACAAAGCGCGTGCCGACGAACAACGTGCCATTTTTGCCGAACACCATCGAACGCGCGTTGGGTATGCCGCTGGCATACAGGCTGATCTCGAAACCCGGTGGCAGCTTGATCTTGTCGAGCGGAATCTCGTTTGCGGGTAATGACGACAGGCCGGGTGGATGCGGGCTCAGGTTTGCCGCCTCTTGTTCGGCGCTACGCCCCTGGGCCCAAGTCGGCGGAATCGCCGGAACTGCCGCTGGTGCGGGTGCTGGCGCGGAAGCAGGCGCAGGCGCAGGCTGTTGGGCGTACAAATTCGATGCAATTAAACAGGCCGCACTCACCGCGACCAGTGCGATCTGCAATTTCGTTTTTAGCATGTCTCCTCCTGTAGGTTTTGGAATTGAAGTCGGGCAACTCAGCAAACCGTTCGATGCGGCCTGTCACGAAGAATCGTACGCCGATTCCACGCCGCATGCTCCGTTTGGATGGTTCATATCGGCAATGGGCCAAACGTTATCTGGACGACGCGCTGGGTGCCCGTCTGCTGCGACAGCGCATCAGTACAATCAAGTGGTGACTGCGAGCCGAATACGTCGCGGTAATGCCCTCGCAAACCATGCTGACCTAACGAAACACGCTGTCATTTCGAACATTGAGAGAAATCTGCTTTTTCTCTGCGCTGCGATGAAGCAAATTTCTCACCGGACGAGGCCGGGTTCAAAATGACAGGATGCCAAACACTAGCGCTGGCGCGCTTTTCCAGTAATTTTCACTCTGCAGACCGCGCCAGATCTAGAGTTTGAATATTATTTCGTCTCGTCCCTAGGCAGCGGAAAATACGCATACGCCTGTTTGGGCGCAGCCGATTGATCGTGAAGTTTGAGTTCTGCAGGATTCTGCTTTTTATCCCACCACGTTGCGCGATTGGTTTTCTGCAGCTCCACTAGTTCCGGTTGGTTTTCCATCAAGT
>JBKJVA010000212.1:0-1984 GCA_046589675.1 Usitatibacteraceae bacterium | reverse complement strand
GCGCGCGACCGTAAAATGAAGACGGAAATACTGCACCATCCTTGCGACACATTTCGGCTTCGATGGCAATTTCTTCACCATTCTCAAAGATGCGCGAGATTGCATCGGCGACCCGCGAGCGATCCTGTTTACTGATGAAATCGAGTGCGCGCATTTGCGCCAGTTCTGCTGCTGCGTGACCGGTGTTGGCTGCAAATTGCCTGTTCCAGCGCACCAGGTTACCGCTTGGTTCGAACATGAAAAAGGCCCCACGCAGGCTTTCAATGGCGGCGTCGGAAAAGTCCTTTTCATAGCGAACTTTTGCGTCGGTCGCCTGGCGTGTGGCAATTTCGTCTTCAAGTAATTGTTCGAGCTGGGCAAACTTCTGCGTGAGCAGGATCACACGCTGCTCCTCCTCAGACGTAACGGCACGGGTGTAGGGGACAGTTTCATGCCCGGTGTGGTGCGCGCGACGCCTTTCGACGCGGGCTTCCAGCCTCGCCTGCGCGAGCGCCGCCAAATTTTTTAACGCTTCTTCCTGCTGAGCGGCGAGATTTCTGGAGGCAATATCGAACACCGATAAGACACCGATCAACTCTCCATCGACTGAGAATAGGCCACAGCCTGCGTAGAAGCGGATATTGGGTGGACCGACAACCAACGGGTGATCGCGAAAACGCGTTTCAGCCAGCGTGTCGGCTATAACAAAAACCATCGGACGCCCTGTTGCAACGAATGCGGGCAGATAAAAGCACTGTTCCGTCTCGAGCGCCGCAAATGCCAGCCCCACCCGTGCCTTGAACCATTCCCGCGTAATCGGCAAGCTGTCGCTGCCAATGTCTTTCGAGTTGACCGTGCTCGCAGCGGATTGCGCGCGTTCAAAAAAAGAGATTGCCGCCATCGGCGTGCCTGTTGCTTCAGCCGCGCGGCGCGCCAGATTGTCAAACGCAGGCTCTGGCGGCGTATCGAGAATGTCGTAGCGCGCCACGCCGCCAACGTCAGCGTTGGCGAGGTAGTGGAGGGCATTCATCGTTGGAAGCGTCGCTGGTCATTGCTTCTGCCGCAACGGCAAGGGTAAAGCGGGAAATTGTAGCGCGAGCCTCAGCGAATGTCGGCTATAACGGGTGCGTGATCCGACGGACGGTCCAGTTTGCGGGGTTCAACGTCAATGCTGCTGGCGCTGCAACGCGCGGCAAGGCCTGTGGTCAGCAAAATATGGTCTATCCGCAAGCCAAGATTGCGCCTGAATCCATTCATCCGGTAATCCCACCAGCTATAGCTTTTATCGGCTTGTTCGAAAAGTCGAAAGCTATCACTGAGCCCTAAACCGATCAGTGCGCGAAAGGCCTCACGCTCCGGACCGGAGCAAAGCACCTGCCCTTCCCATGCCTTCGGGTCGTAGACGTCGCGATCATCGGGGGCAATGTTGTAGTCGCCCAGCAGCGCGACATCCCCGTACTCGGCAATCGCTTCATGCATATAACCCTGCAGTGCATTGAGCCACTGTAACTTGTATTGATATTTTTCAGATTCCACTGTCTGGCCGTTAGGAATGTACGCACAAACCACACGGACACCGTTGATGGTGGCGGCGATTACGCGTTTTTGGTGGTCGTCATAACCGACCATATCTTTGCGCACATCTTCCGGTCGTGCCCGCGAAATGATGGCCACGCCATTGTAGGTTTTCTGACCATTGAAAACTGCCTGATAGCCGATGTCGTCGAACGCTGCGAGAGGAAATTTCGCGTCCTCCATTTTCAACTCTTGCAGACACAAGACATCTGGCTGGTGGGTTTTTAGCCATTCGATCACGTGGCCCAGGCGCACGTTGAGCGAATTGACGTTCCAGGCGGCGAACTTCAAGTGGTCGCGGCGTTATTTGGCGGGCATGGGCGGTTCAGGCGGCACCACCTTCGGGCCAGCCTTGGCCGCGCCCTGGCGCAAGTTTGAATTGTTGCGCGGATAGCCGGCAGCATTGAGCGCCGCGTTCCAGCCGGCTTCT
>JBKJVA010000208.1:0-4895 GCA_046589675.1 Usitatibacteraceae bacterium | reverse complement strand
GCGCGCGACCGTAAAATGAAGACGGAAATACTGCACCATCCTTGCGACACATTTCGGCTTCGATGGCAATTTCTTCACCATTCTCAAAGATGCGCGAGATTGCATCGGCGACCCGCGCGCGATCCTGTTCACTGATGAAATCGAGTGCGCGCATCTGCGCCAGATCGGCTGACTCGTGGCCGGTGCTGACGGCAAATTGCCTGTTCCAGCGCACCATGTTGCCGCTTGGTTCGAACATGAAAAAAGCCCCCGGCAAACTCTCAATGGCGGCGTCGGAAAAATCCTTTTCATAGCGTACTTTTGCTTCGGTCGCTTGACGTGTGGCAATTTCGGTTTCAAGCAATTGTTCAAGTTGGGCAAACTTCTGCGTGAGCAGGATCACACGCTGCTCCTCAGACCCAACGGCCCCGGTATAAGGGACAGCTTCATGCCCGGTGTGGTGCGCGCGACGCGTTTCGACCCGGGCTTCCAGCCTCGCCTGCGCGAGCGCCGCCAGATTTTTTAGCGCTTCTTCCTGGTGTGCGGCGAGATTTCTGGAGACAATATCGAACACCGATAAGACACCGACCAACTCTTTATCGACTGAGAATAGGCCACAGCCTGCGTAGAAGCGGATATTGGGTGGACCGACAACCAACGGGTGATCGCGAAAACGCGTTTCAGCCAGCGTGTCGGCTATAACAAAAACTATCGGACGCCCTATTGCAGCGAATGCGGGCAGATAAAAGCACTGTTCCGTCTCGAGCGCCGCAAATGCCAGCCCAACCCGTGCCTTGAACCATTCCCGCGTAATAGGCAAGCTGTCGCTGCCAATGTCTTTCGGTTTGGCAGCGCCCACAGCGGATTGCGCGCGTTCAAAAAAAGAAATTGCCGCCATCGGCGCGCCTAATGCTTCAGCCGCGCGGAGCGCCAGATTGTCAAACGCAGGCTCAGGCGGTGTGTCGAGAATGTCGTAGCGCGCGACGCCGCCAACGTCAGCGGTGGCGAGGTAGTGGAGGGCATTCATCGTCGGAAGCGTCGCTGGTCATTGCTTCTGCCGCAACGGCAAGAGTAAAGCGGGAAATTGTAGCGCGAGCCTCAGCGAATGTCGGCAATAACGGGTGCGTGATCCGACGGACGGTCCAGTTTGCGGGGTTCAACGTCAATCCTGCTGGTGATGCAACGCGCTGCGAGGCCGGAAGTCAGCAAAATATGGTCTATCCGCAAGCCAAGATTGCGCCTAAAACCATTCATCCGGTAATCCCACCAACTGTAGCTTTTATCGGCTTGTTCGAAAAGTCGAAAGCTATCACTGAGCCCCAGGCCGATCAGCGCGCGAAAGGCATCGCGCTCCGGACCGGAGCAAAGCACCTGACCCTCCCATGCTTTCGGGTCGTAGACGTCACGATCATCGGGGGCAATGTTGTAGTCGCCCAGCAGCGCGACATCCCCGTACTCGGCAATCGCTTCATGTATATAACCCTGCAGCGCATTGAGCCACTGTAACTTGTATTGATATTTTTCAGATTCCACTGTCTGACCGTTGGGAATGTACGCACAAACCACACGGACACCGTTGATGGTGGCGGCGATTACACGCTTTTGGTGGTCGTCATAACCGACCATATCTTTGCGTACATCTTCCGGTCGTGCGCGCGAAATGATGGCCACCCCATTGTAAGTTTTCTGACCATTGAAAACTGCCTGATAGCCGATGTCGTCGAACGCTGCGAGTGGAAATTTCGCGTCCTCCATTTTCAACTCTTGCAGACATAAGACATCTGGCTGGTGGGTTTTTAGCCATTCGATCACGTGGCCCAGGCGCACGTTGAGCGAATTGACATTCCAGGCGGCGAACTTCAAGTGGTCGCGGCGTTATTTGGCGGGCATGGGCGGTTCTGGCGGCACCACCTTCGGGCCAGCCTTGGCCGCGCCCTGGCGCAAGTTTGAATTGTTGCGCGGATAGCCGGCAGCATTGAGCGCCGCGTTCCAGCCGGCTTCTTCATAACCCGAAAGACTGTTGGTGCCGATAACGATAGTGGGCACTTGCAGCGCGCCTACCAGCGCTTTCAAGGCGGCGGCGGCAGCGGCGTCTGACTCCGGATTTTTTTCAGCGAAGGGAATACCGCGACTGGTCAGCAATGCCTTGGCATTGGTGCACGCTTCGCCGCAACTATTGGCGTATAGCGTGACAGGATTATTCTTCATCGCCGTCGAGACGCCGTAGGGAACAGCATCCTGCTCGATCACGCTGTCCTGCAGTTTTTTCGTTTGGACGTTTTTGCCCTCTGCCGGTGGCGGCAGCATGTCGCCATAATGCACTTTGCCGGCTTTGTCGACCCAACGGAAAATTTCCTGCGCACCGGCGGTTGTTGCCAAGCCCAACAACACGACGAGAAGTCCGCTCATAGTGCGGGTTACGATGCGGCGGGCCCGATTCGAGATTGTGGAAATTTCCTGGGCGGTTTTCATATGAGTTTCTCCATCGCGCGGCGCGCTGAACGACCGATGAGTTATGCGGCGAGTTTCATTCCATTATGCCGCAACAGCGCTTCCATCTCTGGTTTCCGGCCGCGGAATGCCGTGAACGAAGCCAGCGCCGAACGGCTGCCGCCGCGACCAAGGACCTCGCGACGAAAGCGCGCGCCAGTTTCTGGATTGAGAACGCCGGTTTCTTCGAAAGCCGCGTAGGCATCCGCGGACAGAACCTCGGCCCATTTGTAGCTGTAATAACCGGCTGCGTAACCCCCGCCGAAAATATGGCCAAAGGCGTATGTCGACCGATTGAAATCCGGGTATTTCACCACCGCGACTTGTTTGCGGACGGTATCGATGAGGGCCAGCAGATTGTCTTGTCCTGCCGCGAAGCCGGTGTGCAACTGCATGTCGAGCAAACTGAATTCGAGCTGGCGGATGAATTGCATGCCCGCTTGAAAATTCTTCGCCGCGATCATTTTGTCAAACAGTTCTCTGGGTAGTGTGGCACCGCTATCGACGTGCTGTGTCATGTGTGTAAGCACCTCCCACTCCCAGCAAAAATTTTCCATGAACTGGCTTGGCAACTCCACCGCATCCCATTCCACACCGTTAATACCGGAGACGGAAAGCTCATCGACTTCCGTCAGAAGCTGGTGCAAGCCATGGCCGAATTCGTGGAACAGGGTAATCACTTCATCGTGTGTAAACAGCGCTGGTTTATTTTCTGATGGTGCAGAAAAATTGCAGGTGAGATAGGCGACCGGATGCTGAAACCCATCAACGCCTTCATGTTTGCGACGACGATTGATGGCGTCATCCATCCATGCGCCACCGCGCTTGGCATCACGGGCGTAAAGATCGAGATAAAACTGGCCGACCAGTTCACTTGACTTGTCGACAAGATCAAAGAAGCGCACGTCTTTGTGCCAGGTTTCGCTCCGCGCTGGCTTCACCGTCAGACCATAGAGCGTTTCGATGACGCGAAACAAGCCGGCCAGCACTTTGGCCTCTGGAAAATAATGCTTAACGTCGTTGTCCGAAAACGCATAACGTTGCTCGCGCAGTTTTTCCGAAACATATGGCACATCCCATGCCTCGACTTCGGTGAAGTTGAGCGCGTTTTTCGCGAAATCGGTTAGTTCCTGCCAGTCCCGTTCGGCAAACGGCTTGGCTTTTTTTACCATCGCATCGATGAAGTCGACGACCTCGGCTGGCGTGTCGGCCATCTTGGTGGCAAGCGAAACTTCGGCATAATTTTTAAAGCCCAGCAGCGACGCCGTTTCAGCACGCAGGCGCAGGATTTTTGCAATCACCTCGCTGTTGTTCCATATCGGGTTGGCGCCAAGTTCCGACGCGCGCGTGGCGTAGGCGCGATAGAGACGTTCACGCAACGGGCGAAAACTGGCGTATTGCATCACCGGTCCATAGCAAGGTTGATGCAAGGTCAGTTTCCAGCCGGACCTGCCATCTTTCGTCGCGGCCTCGCGGGCCACTGCTTTTACGTCGTCCGGTAACCCGGTAAGTTCGGCGTCGTTTTCGACAAAATGGGCGAACGCATTGGTCGCATCGAGCACATTGTCGTTGAACGTGGACATCAAGCTCGATAGCTCCTCCTGAATCGCCTTGAAACGCACTTTCTTGTCTATCGCCAACTCTGCACCTCCGAGGAGAAAGTCGCGTAACTCGTTATCAAGCGCCTTATTCTGTGAGCCATTTAGGGTAAAAGTGCCTGAAGAAGCGCGTATTTGCTTGTATCTGGCAAACAAACGCCCATCCTGGGAGAGCTCGGTCCAGAATGCCGTGACGGTTGGCAACATACCGTTATAGGCGTCGCGCAATGCAGGCGAATTTATCACCGCGTTCAAGTGTCCGACGATACCCCAGGCGCGCGACAGTCGCTCGGTCACATCATCGAGCGGGGTGACAAAATTTTTCCAGGTCGGCGGCTCGCTTGCGGTGGCAATCGTTTCCACGGTCGCCCGCGCATCCGCAATCAGTTGCTCGACGGCGGGCTTTATGTGGCCAGGTGTGATTGTGGAAAAGCGTGGCAGGGCGGAGAAATCGAGTAGAGGGTTCATGACATTACGATAAAAAAGTTTGGCAACCGCCGCAGGAGACAAAAAATTATTTAGCCTATATCGTTCGCAACGCCCATCTCGTTGACTCCAGACGGTACCATGGCGAACAAGTCGGGTGGGGTGTCGGACCATAGTATGGTGCAACCACTATGTTGGCGAACATTTTTCAAACAAAAAATATCTTATTGGGGGGCTAGCAGCCTGTCGGACTTAAGGGAAATCGGCTGCAAAATGACCTGGCCGGTGCATAATTCCCGCTTTCCAGCGCCAATGGAACAACCATTGGCTCGAAAAGCGTGAAATTCTGCCCGCGCCCATCTCATTTTTCGCTTCGATTCCTTAAGTCCGACAGGCTGCTAG
>JBKJVA010000260.1:0-8745 GCA_046589675.1 Usitatibacteraceae bacterium | reverse complement strand
AACTTCCACGAAGGCGTATTGTTGATGGAGTTGGTAACCGACGCCGAGGGCAATGCCGCGCCGAGGTTAAACGATGTCGAGTTCACACCAGAAATTGCCGTTAAATATCACCATGCCCTGATTATGGAAGTGGTGCGTATGCTTTGCGCGGGTGTCATTCACGGCGACCTGAGCGAATTCAACATTCTCGTCGGCGGTAACGGCCCCGTGATCATTGATCTCCCACAAGCGGTCGACGCTGCAGGCAATAACCACGCACAAGCGATGTTGGAACGCGATGTTGCCAACTTGCGCAACTACTTCGGTCGGTTTGCGCCGACACTGCTCACTTCGCAATATGGTCGTGAAATATGGGCGCACTTCGAAGCCGGCTCGCTGACGCCAGAGGTTAATTTGACCGGGCGATTCGACCGAAAGCAGAAAGCCGTTGATATGGACAGCGTATTGCGGGAAATCGAAGACACGCGGCTGGAGGAGGCAGCGCGATTATTGCGGATGCAAGGCTGACAACATTTGTTGAACGTCCAACAAGGCGGTAGTTTCAAATTAATCAAACGCGTATTGACTGAGATGAGCGGTCAACTGAGGAATCTAGGTTTAATCTGCCGTTGCGCATCCGTATTGTCGCAATTGCTATGTATCAAATACCGCCGAGATAATGTCCGGCAGCGCGCTAGGGTCGACGGGCTTGATCAGGTGCCTGTTAAAGCCGGCCTCGGTGGATCGCATCCGATCCGTTTCCGTACCGTAGCCGCTCAACGCAATGAGTTTTACTGACTTCATCCCGGACACTTCGCGAAGCAGTTGTGCTACTTCATAGCCATTCATGCCAGGCAGTCCGATATCGAGAAATACCAGATCAGGTTTAAACGCCCGCGCAACTTCCAGCCCGGTAACACCTTCATGGGCTATTTCGACTGTATGGCCGAAAACGTTGAGCAACGCCTGCATTGATTCCGCCGCATCCACATTGTCGTCGACAACCAGGATGCGCCTTGTTTGCGCGCCAGTTTCTACAGGCGACTTGTTGTTTGCAGGCGCGCTTTGCGGCGCGGCAGCCAGCACCTCAACATTTACTACTGGTAAATAAACGACGAATTCGCTACCTTTGCCCAAGCCTTCGCTGATGGCGTCAATACTTCCGCCATGGAGCGTGACGAGTTTCTTTACCAGCGAAAGCCCAATTCCCAGCCCTTGCCGGGTACGTTCGGGCGAGGCATCAACTTGCGCGAAAATATCCCAAATTTGCGGGATCATTGCGGGCTCAATGCCGACGCCACTGTCGCGAATCGTGAAGATGGCGCGATCGGTGTCCTTGCTCAGTTTGACTTCGATGCGACCATGGGGTTCGGTGTACTTGCAGGCATTAAATAGCAGATTTTCAAAGATCTGCTGCAGGCGCACGCGATCACCGTCTACCACAATCGACTCCTTCGGCAGCGATACGATCAACTCGTGGCCGGCTGCATCGATCGCAGACCGACACGATTCCAAAGCATCGTTGACTTCGGCGACCAGGTCGGTGGGTTGCTTGCGCAACGCAATCTTGCCTTGTGAAATCCGTGCGACGTCAAGCAGATCATTGACCAGATGGGTGAGCTGCCCCAACTGCCGGTCGAACATTTCGCGTAGTTCCTGCGCACCTGCTGGCCATTGGCCGGAAATATGCAGCGCATGGATGGCGTTTCGCATCGGTGCAAGCGGATTGCGCAACTCGTGCGAGAGTGTGGCCAAAAATTCGTTTTTGCGCCGGTCGCCTTTTTGAATTTCCTGAAAGAGCAGGCAGTTGTCCATCGCGATGGCGACCCGCGAGGCAATGTCCGTGGCAAGGTCGAGTTCGGCGCTACCAAATTGCCTTTCAGAAGGCACTAATGCAAGTGCCAGAACTCCATGGGTTTTGTCGCGCGCCACCAGCGGTAACATTATTACGTGCTGTACGGGCCAGCGGTTTTGGCCCGATGACTTCGCTGCCCCGTCGTCACCGAGCCCGCGCACCCGCGCCTGTGCTGCAAAATCTTCGATCAGCTTTGGCTGCCCGGATGCAATGACCTCGTTGGTCGCGGCCAACCAGAAAGGATCGTGAATGATCGACATGCGCGATTCTTCGAGATTCCACTCGTTCTTGCACGCGGTTCGTACTACCGTGTCGTCCCCGTCTAGCAAAGTGATCGCACTAAAGTCTGCCAGCGTCGGCACCACCAGCCGTGTTGCGCCAACCATCAGTGAGCTAACATCAAGTGAACTGCTGAGAATCTTGCTCGCGTCGGCGAGAAAACTCGCGCGACGCGTTGATTCCTCGGCCGCGGCGCGCGCAGCCTGCTCACGCACCAAGGTCACATGTTCGTCCGCCTGACGTTTGATTTGTCTGGTCAGATTAAAAAGCTGCACAAATACCATCACCTTGCTGCGCAAAACTGCCGGCACGGCAGGCGAAAGCAGGTAGTCCACCGCCCCAAGGGAATAACCTTTGGCCGTGTGCATTTCGTCTGCATAAGCAGTAATGAAAATAATCGGCATGTGCGCTGACCGGCGACGACCTCTTACCAGTTGCGCGGTCTCAAATCCATCCATTCCCGGCATGTTGACGTCGAGCAGCATGACCGCACATTCATTTTCCAGGAGCCAGCGCAGGGCGGCTTCGCCGGAGTCTAGGGTGACGATATTTTGGCCAAGGTCATCGAGAATTGTCTTGAAAACCAAGAGCTTGTCAGGCCGGTCGTCAACGATAAGTACATTGGTTCGCCCATCGTCTGACACGACCGCAGGCATGTCTACCAATTCAGGGTTGGCGCTCATTCAAGATCCTTTTCGCAATTCATCATTCCCCGTTTGATCCCCACGCTAATTTTAACGGCGCAACCATGCGCGCAACACACCCAGCAACTGCATCCGCTCCACCGGCTTCGACAGGTAATCCCACGCGCCGGCCTCGATGCAGCGTTCACGGTCACCCTTCATGGCCTTGGCAGTCACTGCCACGATGGGAAGATTGCGGCAACTTTCAATTTTGCGGATTTCCTTCATGGTGGCGATACCGTCCATCTCCGGCATCATGATGTCCATCAATACAATATCGATGTCCTGATCATCCTTGAGGATATTGATTGCATCGCGGCCGTTCTCCGCAGAAATAATATTCATCTGGTACTCCTCAAGTACCGATGACAACGCGAAAATATTGCGAATGTCGTCGTCGACGATAAGTACCTTTTTGTTGATGAGCGGCTTATTCGACTGATAGATATCGTTGAGTACGCCGCGATGGCGATCAGATAGCCAGGTCACGCCCTGATGTAAAAGCATGGTGGTTTGATCGAGCACCCTCTCCAGCGAATGTGCCTCCCGTGAAACAGGGTGGCGGGCGAGAATCTTGCCGGCGTCATCGTCAGAGACAGCGCTGCCTTCGCGCAACAGTACAATCGGCGCGGTGCTGTTCATTGCCGATTCATTAATATGCTGCGAGAGCTTTTCCAGCGTTTCGATCGAGTCGGTGTTACCGACCACGATGCAGTCAAAGGCCTGACTTTGCAGGGCAGCGCGCGCCCTTTCCTGATGCTGCGCCGAGACAATTGCCAAGTCTGGTACGCCATCGATGTACTCGCTGATTTTTTTCAGTGCGGCTGGCTTTTCGTCGTAGACCAGTACGTATTTTTGGCGCTTGCTCAGGTAGGCGTTTATTTCCTCGAGAAGCGCAGTCAAAACCTGCTTGGTCTGAATGGGCTTGGCTATAAAGTCCTTCGCGCCGGATTGCAAGGCACGCTCGCGCGCATCGTCAGTGGACATAACATAGACAGGGATATGGCGGGCGACGATATCGCTTTTCAGCCTTGCCAATACCCGCCAGCCGTCGATATCGGCGAGGAAAAGGTCGAGCGTGATTGCGGACGGTTGGTACTCCTGCACCATGGTCAAGGCCGCCGCACCCATTGATGTGACCAGCCCTTTGAAACCTGATTCCCGCGCGGTATCCAGCAAAAATCGCGCAAACGCCAGGTCATTTTCAACGATGAGCAGGATCCGGTCTCCTTGATGGATATTGTCGCGATCATCATTTACTTCGTTGACCAGCGCCGTGGGAACAGTCTCCGGCGACTCCATGACCACGACCTGACGCGGTTCAACCTCATAGGTAGAGTGCTTCGCCGTCTGGATCGCGGCGTCCGCCAGGGCGGCTGCGGAATCGAGAGATTTGCGGGAAGAGCGTGCTGCAACGAATGATTGCGGCAGATATAGTGTAAACACGCTGCCCTTGTTGGGACGGCTGGCCAGACGAATTTCGCCGTTTAGCAGCCGCGACAACTCACGACTGATGGCAAGACCCAAGCCGGTACCACCATATTTGCGACTGGTGCTGCCGTCGGCCTGCTGGAATGCCTCGAAAATTATCTGCTGTTTGTCCGATGGAATGCCGATGCCACTATCTGCAACCGAAAACGCCAGGACTTCGGATGCCCGATTCAGTTCCTCGTTGTCCATGGACCAACCGGCCGTGGCTGGTTGAATCGTTAACGTCACGTCGCCATGCGGCGTAAATTTGAATGCGTTGGACAAAAGATTTTTGATGATTTGTTGCAGGCGTTTCGAGTCTGTGAACATTGACCTCGGCAAACGCTGATCGAGATGGATGGAAAACTGCAAGTGCTTCGATTCGGCAACATGCCTGAAGGTGCGCTCTACATAGCGGCTCAGATCGTCCAGACGCAGCTCGCCGACTTCCACCGCGACCGTACCGGATTCGATCTTGGACAGATCGAGAATGTCGTTGATCAGCATGAGCAGATCGTTGCCGGACGAGTGGATGGTCTTGGCGAAGTCGACCTGTTTATCGGTGAGATTGCGCTCCGTATTCACGCATAACTGATCGGAGAGAATCAGCAAACTATTAAGCGGCGTGCGCAACTCATGGGACATATTGGCCAGAAATTCGGATTTGTATTTTGACGTGAGCGCAAGCTGGCGGGCCTTTTCTTCCAGTGCCTGACGCGCCTGTTCCACTTCCTGGCTTTTGCGTTCCACTTCATGGTTCTGATGGGCAAGCAAGCGGGCTTTTTCCTGCAATTCTTCGTTGGTTTGCTGCAATTCTTGCTGGCGGCTTTGCAGTTCGTGTGCCAGCGATTGAGATTGTGTCAGCAAGTCTTCAGTCCGGGTATTGGCTTCGATCGTGTTTATCACGATGCCGATACTTTCCATAAGCTGTTCCAGAAACGCCTGGTGCGTGTCACTGAACCCTTCGAAGGATGCGAGTTCGATGACACCCTTGATCTGGTTTTCAAAGATAATCGGCAGCGCAAGGATATTGCGCGGCGCGCTGCCACCGAGGCTCGAAAATATGCGCAGATAGCCTTCGGGTACATTGGCTAGCAGGATCTTCTGTTTCTCAATGGCACATTGCCCCACCAGGCCTTCACCGATATCGACGCGTTTGCCATGTGCGCCGCGTCCTTCGGACGCATAGCTGGCCAGCAACACCAGGCTTGGCTGGTAGTGGATGTTGTCGAGAACATAGAATTCTGCATGTTGCGCTGCTACCACGGGTGCGAGTTCGGACAGAATCAATCCGCCGACTGCCTCCAGTGCTTTCTGCCCTTGCAACATACGGCTGAATTTGGCCAGGTTCGTTTTCAGCCAGTCCTGCTCCGTATTTTTGTGCGTGGTGTCTTTGAGGTTGCGGATCATTTCATTGATGGTGTCCTTCAATGCCGCTACTTCGCCTTGCGCCTGAACGGTAATCGAACGCGTCAGGTCGCCCTGTGTCACGGCGGTGGCAACCTCGGCGATGGCGCGCACCTGGGTGGTCAAGTTTTCAGCAAGCTGATTGACGTTTTCGGTCAGGCCCTTCCAGGTACCAGAGGCACCTGGCACCTTGGCCTGACCACCGAGTTTTCCTTCCACGCCGACTTCGCGCGCCACACTCGTTACCTGCTCTGCAAAGGTGGCCAGCGTGTCGATCATGCTGTTGATGGTATCGGCCAATGCGGCGATTTCACCTTTGGCCTCCACCGTCAGTTTTTGTTTCAGATCGCCATCGGCCACCGCGGTAACCACTTTCGCAATACCGCGCACCTGACCGGTCAGGTTACCTGCCATAAAGTTGACGCTGTCGGTCAAGTCTTTCCAAGTGCCCGACACGCCTTGCACCTGCGCCTGGCCTCCCAGCCGTCCCTCGGTACCGACCTCACGCGCAACCCGCGTCACTTCAGCGGCGAACGAACTGAGCTGATCCACCATCGTATTGATGGTGTCCTTCAGTTCCAGAATTTCACCTTTCACGTCCACGGTGATCTTCTTGGAAAGATCGCCCTTGGCCACCGCCGTCGTCACGTTTGCGATGTTGCGTACCTGTGCCGTCAGGTTACTGGCCATCGAGTTCACACTATCGGTCAAGTCCTTCCAGGTGCCGGCGACGCCTTGCACATCGGCCTGTCCACCGAGCTTGCCTTCGGTACCCACCTCACGCGCGACCCGTGTAACCTCGGCCGCGAACGAACGCAACTGATCGACCATCGTGTTGATGGTATTTTTGAGCTCAAGAATTTCGCCTTTCACGTCCACGGCGATTTTCTTGGACAGGTCACCCGTCGCCACGGCTGTTGTTACCTCGGCGATATTGCGTACCTGCGCGGTCAAGTTACCTGCCATGAAATTGACCGAATCGGTCAAATCCTTCCAG
Organism: Usitatibacteraceae bacterium; assembly: GCA_046589675.1. Classification (GTDB taxonomy): domain Bacteria; phylum Pseudomonadota; class Gammaproteobacteria; order Burkholderiales; family Usitatibacteraceae; genus UKL13-2. Next base: position 2,075 of record JBKJVA010000260.1, on the reverse strand, counting down.
GTACCGGCCACGCCCTGCACATCTGCCTGTCCGCCCAATCGGCCTTCGGTGCCGACCTCGCGCGCCACCCGCGTCACCTCTGCCGCGAACGAGCTTAGTTGGTCCACCATGGTATTGACGGTATTTTTAAGTTCGAGAATTTCGCCCTTGACATCCACGGTAATTTTCTTCGACAGGTCGCCCTTGGCCACCGCCGTCGTCACGTCTGCGATGTTACGAACCTGCGCCGTGAGGTTGCTGGCCATGGAGTTGACCGAATCGGTCAGATCTTTCCAGGTACCGGCAACGCCCTGCACATCGGCCTGACCGCCCAGGCGGCCCTCGGTGCCCACCTCGCGTGCCACCCGCGTCACCTCGGCAGCGAACGAACGCAACTGATCCACCATGGTGTTGATGGTATTTTTCAGTTCCGAGATCTCACCCTTTACGTCCACCGTGATCTTTTTCGACAAGTCGCCGCTTGCCACGGCCGTTGTCACGTCCGCAATGTTGCGCACCTGCGAGGTGAGGTTGCTGGCCATGAAATTCACGCTGTCGGTCAGATCCTTCCAGGTGCCCGCCACGCCGCGCACATCGGCCTGTCCGCCGAGCCGACCTTCGGTACCTACTTCACGCGCCACACGCGTCACCTCGGCCGCAAACGAGCTCAACTGATCCACCATCGTATTGACGGTATTTTTCAATTCAAGGATTTCACCTTTAACGTCCACCGTGATCTTGCGCGACAAGTCTCCCCGTGCCACAGCCGTGGTCACGTCAGCGATGTTGCGCACCTGGGCCGTCAGGTTACTGGCCATGGAGTTGACACTGTCGGTCAAATCTTTCCAGGTCCCCGATACACCTTCCACAACGGCCTGGCCGCCCAGCTTGCCTTCGGTACCCACTTCGCGCGCCACCCGCGTCACTTCAGATGCGAACGACCGCAACTGATCCACCATGGTGTTGATGGTATTTTTCAACTCAAGGAATTCGCCTTTGACGTCGACCGTAATTTTCTTCGACAAATCACCTTTTGCGACCGCCGTGGTCACGTCCGCGATATTGCGGACCTGACCGGTGAGGTTGCCGGCCATCGAGTTAACGCTGTCGGTCAAATCTTTCCAGGTCCCGGCCACACCCTTGACCTTGGCCTGACCGCCGAGTTTGCCTTCGGTGCCTACCTCACGCGCCACCCGGGTCACTTCGGATGCGAATGATCCCAACTGATCCACCATCTTGTTGATGGTCTGGGCGGTACGCAGGAATTCACCTTCAAGCGGTCGGTCATCGACCTCGAGCGCCATGGTTTGCGAAAGATCACCTTGCGCCACAGCACCAATCACGCGGGCTGTTTCGCTGGTGGGATGGACGAGGTCGTCGATCAATGCGTTGACGCACGATATCGACTCTTTCCAGAAGCCTTTTACCTCACCAAGTGACGCACGCTGTTTAAGTTTTCCCTGTTTGCCCACCGATTGGCGAAGTCGCGATAATTCCTGCGACATGCTCTCATTGAGTTCAACAACGTCATTAAAAGTTTCAGCGAGTTTTCCGGGTAACCCGGTCCACTCCAGCGGGAGCCGCACTGAGCTGTCGCCCTTTTTAAGGGCCATCAGCGCCGTCAACAATAATTTAACTTCATTTTCACTGATGAACTCGCGTTCAATGACGTCCATGGATTACCTCCCGGGAAGTGTTGTTCGTATATTGGCTATTCAATAGTATTAAGCAGCAGAAACAGTTGCGACATTGACCGCCGATATCGGCGCACCCGCAAAAGGCATTCGCAGTGTGAATGTCGTCCCCTGACCGGGACCGCTGCTCGACGCATGCAGTTGCCCACCCTGTTTTTCGACCAACATTTTGGCCAACATCAGGTTTCGTTCAGCGCCAGGATAGGCGCTTCCCGATTCGCTTTCCGCATCGCGGAATGCGTCGAAAAGGGCGGAAATTTGGGGTGGGCTCAAGCCTTTGCCCGTGTCAGAAATGGCGATTTCCACGTGGTTTTCTTGCACTGCCACGGCAGTTTCAATCGCGCCGCCTGCTGGCGTCGTTTTGAGTCCATGGAAAATTAAGATTTCAAACACCCTGCGCAA
>JBKJVA010000020.1:0-2981 GCA_046589675.1 Usitatibacteraceae bacterium | reverse complement strand
AATGCACAACGTCACGCCATGGTGATGTGGGATCAGATCGCCAATGAAGTGGCGCATGAATTCGCTGACGTCAAATGGGACAAGGAACTGGTCGATGCTGCAACCGCGCGCATGGTCAATCGCCCGGCAAGTCTGGATACCATCGTTGCCACCAATTTGCATGCCGACATACTGAGTGATCTGGCCGCCGCGCTGGCCGGCAGCCTCGGCATCGCACCCACCGCCAATATCGATCCGGAGCGGCGCTATCCGTCAATGTTCGAACCCATTCACGGCTCGGCGTTTGACATCATGGGCAAGGGCCTGGCAAATCCGGTCGGTACCTTCTGGTCGGTCGTGATGTTGCTCGAACATATCGGCGAGACCGCCGCAGGGAAAACACTCATGCAGGTAATTGAAAGCGTCACAGCCGACGTAAAACTGCACACGCGTGATCTTGGTGGGACGGCAACGACTGAAGATGTGACTAACGCTGTATGTATGCGACTGACGGCCATTTCGCAACGTCAAGCCGCCTGATTCCAATTCATTCCCGGAGAGATACCATGCAAAAAAAATCAACAATTCGATTCTGTGCAGTTACACGTCACGCTCTGCAGATATGCCTGCTGGCGGTCGGTCTTTTGTCGACAGCCGTCATCGCCCAGACTTGGCCTGCCAAGCCGATCAGCTTGATCGTGCCGTTCCCACCCGGTGGCACCACCGACGTGTTAGCGCGCACGCTGGGCGAGAAGCTCGCGCAAAGCCTCGGCCAGCCGGTGATCATCGAGAACAAGCCCGGCGCTGGCGCGACTCTGGGAGCAGACTATGTCGCCAAATCCAAGGCCGATGGTTACACGCTGCTGGTCGGCGCGGTGCATCACACCATCGCCACCAGCGTCTACAAGAAACTGCCCTACGACTTCCAGAAAGACTTCGCACCAGTCACGGTAATTGCCATGGTGCCGAATGTGCTGGTAATCAACGCCATTACGCCAGCAAAAAATGTGGCGGAACTGGTGGCGATGGCCAAGGCCGAACCGAACAAGGTCGCCTACGGCTCCAATGGCAACGGCACCGCGCAGCATTTGATCGGCACGCAGTTTGAAAGCATTACCGGCACAAAAATTCTGCATGTACCCTATAAAGGCAGCGGGCCCCTGACCACCGACCTGCTCGGCGGACAAATTACCATGTCGTTTGACACCATCACGCCGGTGTTGCCGCACATCAAAAGTGGCAAACTGCGCGCGCTTGCCGTCACCACGAACGTTCGCTCCCCGGCACTGCCGGATGTGCCAACGCTGGAAGAAGCGGGCCTGAAGGGCTTTAACATCGGCACCTGGTTTGGCGTACTCGCCCCAGCGGCCACACCAAAGGACATTGTGGCAAAACTTAACCTTGAAATGGTGAAAGTGATTCAGTCGCCAGAATTTCGCAAACGCATGAGCGAGATCGGTGCCAACCCCATTGGCAATACATCAGCTCAAATGGCAGCGCAGATCAAAGAAGAAACCGAAAAATTTGCCATCGCCGTGAAAGAGGCGAACGTCACCGTCGATTAAGCAGCAAAATTTGGTGCTAGGACCCCAAGCTGCCGCGATGGATGAATTCGCTGATCAATGAGTTATTGAGACGGCAACTAAATATGTTTAAATTTTTTAGATTCATCATCCCCGCGAAGGCGGGGATCCAGTGGCGTACACCTGTAAGTCGCTGGGGTGAAGGCATGCCTTCACCCTTCGCGGGGACGACGAAATTAACATGTTTAATCGCCGGATCAATAGCAAGCGCAGCCAATTTTTCGGACTATTCACCAAAAAATCCCGGCTTTGACGCACGCGGCAGTTTCTTCAAGGCCGCCTCCGCGCGCGAGGCACTGGCGCGATCCGGGAACACTTTAATTGCAACGACGCGCTTGGGTGGGTTTGCGCGGGTGTAGCGCGCACCGATGCCAAACACATGCTGAGCAAAACGGCGATCAAGATCGGTCGTGATGCCTGCGTAGTAAGTGCCATTGTCGCATTCGAGCAAGTACAGCACCCAGGTTGATCGGTCGGATTGCGACTTGCTGGCGTTCTTTGCTGATTTCACGATGCCCATTTTCACCGAATTCGCCATCGACGTAATTGAGCGCTACAATTTTCCCGTATGAGCGACTCTCAACCCACACTCACCAAAGCCGCTATCGTCACGCTGCGCGAAATCACCAAGGATAGCGTGCGCGATTTCTGTCGCATGGCGGTCGGGCCCGGGCAGGACGGGTTGGTGGCACCCAATGCCATTTCCATCGCGCAGGCGTATTTCCACAAAGAGGCATGGTTTCGTGGCATTTATGCCGACGGGACGCCGGTGGGATTTGCGATGCTGGAAGACTGGTCGCAGGTCGAGGGCGTCGAGACGGAACTTTATGAAGGTGAGGCCTACGTTGCGCTATGGCGATTCATGATCGATGCGCAATATCAAAAATCCGGGTTCGGTGCACAAGCGATGCACCTGCTTATCAATCACGTCGTGGCGCGTCCGGGTGTTATGAACATGTTGCTGTCTTTCGTGCCCAAGGAAAATAATCCGGAAGACTTTTACAAACGCTTCGGCTTCAGCCGCACCGGCGAGGAAGATGATGGCGAGCTCATCATGAAGTTGCCTCTGGACCGCAAGGCTTACCTTTTGCCATGACCGCAGACGACCGCCAACACAACTATAGCCGCCGCTTCACGATCGATAATCTCGACATCCGTGGTCAGGTAGTGCAGCTCACCGATGTGTGGCGCGATATGCACGACGCTCGTCACTACCCCGCCCACATTCGCCAGTTTCTTGGCGAGCTCGCCTGTGTGGCGGTGCTGGTCGGCGCAGGGCTAAAGCGCCCCGGTCGCGCGGCTTTGCAAATTCAGCCCAAGCGCAAAATAAACGAAGGCGGCGCAGAAACATTCAGCGGCCCGCTGGCGGTGCTCGATTGCACCGATGCCTTGGGCGTGCGCGGCATGGCAACCGCAAAC
>JBKJVA010000065.1:0-9535 GCA_046589675.1 Usitatibacteraceae bacterium | reverse complement strand
TGGTTGCGGTGATGGATTACTTGAAATCGCAATAAAAAAATTTGTGTCAATACGTCGAAATATTTGGTTATGACATTGGAGCGTCCATGATTGCTGCATTGCTAACTGTGCTTGGTGTATGTTTACTTGTCGAGCGTTTACGGCCGGGCTGGAAACAACCGAATCGATCAGAGTGGGAGTGTCGGGTGTTATTTCTCGCGGCGTTTGAGCTGTGCATGGTTTTGATGATTGGCACCCTGGTCAAAGACTGGTGGCAACTGCCTTCGGTCCTTGATTGGAGTACCTACCATCCAGTATTGGGTGGATCAATGTCCTACCTGGCAGCGAGTTTTGCCTTCTACTGGTGGCATCGCGTGCGTCATGAATGTGGATTTCTTTGGCGAATTTTTCATCAGCTACACCACAGCCCCGGACGATTGGAGACGCTGACGGCGTTTTACAAACATCCGCTTGAAGCGGCCGCGAATTCGTTGTTGAGCGCGGCGCTCCTCACTCTCGTATTTGGGCTGGATCTTTCCGGGGCAAGCTGCTACACAGGGCTGACAATTGCCGCGCAATTGCTGGTGCATCTGAATACAACGACGCCACAGAGCATAGGCTATTTTTTTCAACGACCGGAGATGCATCGTGTACACCATCAGCCGGGAACCGAGCATTTGAATTATTCGGACATACCAGTGTGGGACATGCTGTTTGGTACCTTTCACAATCCAGCTACCTTTAGTGGTGAATGTGGATTCTCCGCGCGCCGGGAAGTAAGGCTGGGCGATATGTTGCAGTTCCGCGATGTGCACGAGAAATTGCGCACCCGTACTACGTCAAAAGCTTCGCATGAATAGGCGAATGTTCTTCGCTGCAGGGATGGCGGTAATGGCAGGAACTGTCGTACCAGCGTCAGCGCTGCGTCTGGATGAAGGCACGCGAATCTTCAATCCGTGCGGGAAGTTAAGCAACGTACTGCGCACTCATGCGCTCACACTCACGGCGTTTGAAGGCCTTAACCCGGACGATGTATGGGATTGCCACGTTCACCTGCTCGGACTAGGTGAATCCGGTGGCGGTGCGTGGGTCACGCCAAAGATGCAATCTGCATGGAATCTGCGGATGTACGCCCAGTACCGCTTCTATTTAAATGCAGCTTGTGTTGATCCTGGGCTGAAGAATGTGGATCGCGATTACCTGCTCAGGCTGCGGGCTTTGATGGCCGATTTTCCGGTCGGCTATCGGGCGATGGTGATGGCATTTGACCGCACCCACAACGAAGCCGGCAAACCGCAACCTGACCGCTCGGCGTTATATCTTCCCAATGCCTATGCGCGCGAAATTTCAGACAAACATGCATCTCGATTCGCATGGGTGGCCTCAATTCATCCGTATCGTGAGGACGCCGCCGAGGCCGTCGCGGCATGCGTCAAGCAGGGTGCGCTGGCAGTGAAATGGCTGCCGCCCGCGATGGGTATCGATCCGGCGTCACAGTTGTGCGACCGCTTTTTTGAGGCAATGGCCAGGCATGACTTACCTCTTATTAGCCATGGCGGTGAGGAGCGGGCAGTGGAGGGCGCACACCGGCCCGCTTTTGGCAATGTGCTGAAGCTGCGGCGCCCGCTCGAGCGCGGCGTGCGCGTGGTGGTGGCGCATTGCGCCAGCCTGGGGAGGGACATCGATCTGGATAAAGGTGCCAATGGACCTCCAATAGATTCTTTCCGATTGTTCGAACGATTGATGGCGTCAAGCGAATTCAATGAGCGCTTGTTCGGCGACATTTCTGCATTGCCGCAAACCAATCGTTTCGGCTACCTCGAACCCATTTTGAAACATCAGGAATGGTCGGGGCGGCTGCTGAATGGTTCTGACTACCCATTGCCTGGCGTGTTTCCGCTGTTTTCGGTCGACGCTTTCGTAGAGAAAAATTGGCTGAAAGCAGAAGTTGGCGAACATCTGAAGCAGGTTCGTCAAGGAAATCCATTGCTATTTGACTTCCTTTTAAAGCGGCATCTGCGCATAGACGGTCTGAAATTCGGGCACGACGTATTTGAAACCGCGCGCGTGTTTCGCCGCGTAACGTAAAAAAGAGGCAACTACCCATGTCTGAAAGGCCCCCCAGTCAATTCGATCTCCTGAGGCAACGCCGCTTTGCGCCATTCTTCTGGACCCAATTTCTGGGCGCGGGCAATGACAATATTTTTAAATTTGCCTTTATCGTACTCGCTACATTTCATGCTGCCGAGTGGGGAGGGCTCGACGCCAAGCTTGCCGGGCCAGTGATTGGCGGATTGTTTATCCTGCCCTTCGTCTTATTTTCTGCAACCGCAGGGCAACTTGCCGACAAATACGACAAGGCGGCGATCGCCCGACTGGTGAAGAATCTGGAAATTGGGTTCATGCTGGTGACCGGTGCGGGCTTTGTCTGGCAACTCCCTGCAGCGTTGTACGTCGGCGTCTTTTTGATGGGCTGTCACTCGACCTTGTTTGGCCCGGCCAAGTTTGCTTATCTGCCGCAGCATTTGCGCGAAACTGAATTGACAGGCGGGAATGGCTTGGTCGAGATGGGAACTTTTGTTGCTATCTTGCTGGGCACGATGCTGGGCGGCGCGCTAGTCGCAATTCCCGGCATGGGGCCGACCTATGTCGCCGTCATTTCAATTGTGATTGCCATTGCAGGACGCATTGCGTCGGGCTTCATTCCGGCGTCTCCGGCACCAGTGCCTGAGCTCAAAATCAACTGGAATCCGATCACCGAGACCTGGGCCAATCTGAAGATCGCCAATCAGAATCGTGTTGTGTTCCTGTCGATGATTGGTATTTCCTGGCTATGGTTTTTTGGATCAATATTCCTCACCTCATTCACCGGCTTCGCCAAAGAAGTGTTGTCTGGCAACGAACAGGTTGTCACGCTGTTGCTGGCGACATTCTCGGTGGGTATTGGTGTCGGTTCGGTGCTGTGTGAAAAAATGTCTGGCCATCGCGTTGAAATTGGCCTTGTTCCCTTCGGTGCCATCGGCATGACGGTATTTGCGGTTGACCTGTACTTTGCCGCACGCGGGTTGACAGCGGGTACGCTGATCGGCACAGCGAAATTTATCAATGTCGGCAGCAACTGGCGCATCATGGCCGACCTGTTTCTGCTCGCGATGTTTGCCGGCTTCTATAGTGTACCTTTGTACGCGTTGATGCAGGCGCGTACCGATAAAAAATTTCGCGCGCGCATTATTGCCGCCAACAATATCCTCAACGCCCTGTTTATGGTGGTGGCCTCGCTGATGGCCGCCGCGTTGCTGCAAGCGGGGCTCACATTGCCCCAGCTTTATCTGGTCGTGGGCATCATGAACGCTGCGGTGGCGCTGTTCATATTCAAACTGGTGCCTGAATTCCTGATGCGTTTCATCATCTGGATGCTTATACACACGTTCTATCGCGTTGAAAAAGAAGGCTTGGAGCACATTCCTGACGAAGGACCATGCGTGCTGGTCTGTAACCACGTGAGTTTTGTCGATGCGCTGGTGATTGGTGGTTGCATCCAGAGGCCGGTACGATTCGTGATGGATCACCGCATTTTCAAAATTCCGCTGCTGAATTTTGTATTTCGCACTGCCGGCACGATTCCCATAGCCAGCGCCAGGGAAGACGCAGTTATGCTCGAGAAGGCCTACGAGCGGATCGACGCCTATCTCAAGGAGGGCGAAGTCGTCTGTATTTTCCCCGAAGGGCGCATCACCGATAACGGCGATCTCTATCCGTTTAAAAATGGCATCATACGCATCATCGAGCGCACACCGGTACCGGTGATTCCGATGGCGCTGCGCGGATTATGGGGAAGTTTCTTTTCGCGCTGGGGGGGTGACGCGATGCGCTATCCGCGCGGGGTTCTTTCCCGCATTGCACTCAAGATTGAGACGCCGTGGGAAGCAGCGGTAGTGACACCCGCAGGGCTGCAATCCAAGGTGGCGGAAATTCGCGGTGACTGGAAATGAGTGCGCAAGTAATCGTACGCAATGAATTCGACCAGGGATTAAATAATGAAACTCCGCTTTTGGCGGGGAGTTTGGGACATATGTGCAACGAAAGGCGCGCCAGTACTTGAACTTTTATGTTGCGGCACGTAGTGCCAAAGATAACTGCATTAACTCGCCAGCAACGCCGCTTCAATTTCCGCAAAGCTCTTCGCGACTCCATTGGATTCGATCGGTACTCCCAGTTGCTTTTCTATTTGCGAGCGCGAAAAAATACCACACACCTGCATGTTGTCGAGCGTGCGCTTTTCGAACACCAGCGTGTGCTGACGTCCGCTGGCGCGCAGGCTACTGATGACGTGCCCGACAGTGGCGTGCCGAACTTCTTCGATGGGAATCGCTTCGAGGCGGTCAAGCGGTGTCATGATATCGGCGACAAGAATGTCGTGGTGTTTCACGCGCCGCTCTTCGATGAAACGCAGCGGTTTTTCGCCGAGAACATCGGTCGCGGTGATAAGGCCGCCGAGGGCACCATCTTTATTCAACACCAGCAGCGAGCGTACACCTCGCTGCATCATGTAGGTATTTGCCGTCTCCAGCGTCACATGTGACTCGATCACCGCTGCATGCGTGTGTCGCAAGTCGGTCATTACATCAAGGGCGGGCGAATCCGGCGTCACGACTTTTGGCGCGGCAGGGTGCGAGACAAAAACGGCACCGGTAAGGCGATGGGCGGGAAGGATTTCGTATTCACGCATGGCGGTAGGCTCCATCATTGGACTGTGGGATGGTGACTTTATGTTACGCCCTTTGCTTGTTTTTCACATCGGGAAACGTGTGATTCACGTAGCCATGCACACTGTCGATTTTTGGGGCTATCGGGTAAGCAGGTAGATCGCCAGTGCCAACGCGAGAATTGCGAGCGTCACAACAACCGCCAGGTGCACCACCGTGCTGCTTACGTCAACTCTCATAGTGGGCAGTCGTCTGGACGTCTTTTCTGAAGAAACATCGGTCGGCCGCGAAAGGGCCGGGGCAATATAGGGGGTCTCGCTAGAGCTGGCAGCGGTACGGGACAGATCCATTGGAATGGTGCGCGCGCCGGTCGTGTCGGATTGCGCCGCCAGCGGACCGGTAATGGCACCCTTGTAGGCTTTCATTTTTTTTGTGTCCGAAATGTACTGGTCAAATTCAGCAGTCTGATTGGTCATCGCCGCGAGTTTGATCGTCGCATCAAATGAGTCGAAAGCCTTGGCGATCTTGAGTGGTTTTGCTTCGTCGACGGTTTCATTTTTTTTCTGATAAAGACCAACACCCAGTGTGTCAAGCGATGTCAATTTACCCGGCGCAGGCGACTGTGCTGCGACCATCCTGCCACCCGGCTGTTGAGATAACAACAGCCGTCTTACCTCATTTAAATCGTCGGCGAACTCGCGCATTGTCTGGTAACGCTCATCGACCGATTTTGCCAATGCCTTGGCAATGACCAGGTCCAGCATCGCGGGCACCTTGCCGTTGGTTGACGACGGCGGTGGCGGAGCAGTGTTCACCGTCGCGTACATGATGGCATTGACGTTATCCCCGTCGAAAGGGGGCGTACCGGTCAGCGCTTCATACAGCACGACGCCAAGGGAAAAAATATCGGTACGATGATCGAGTGTTCTGCCGATAACCTGCTCGGGCGACATGTAGCGCGGACTACCCAGTATCAGGCCAGTCATCGTCTTGACAGCAGAAGATGGCATGCGGGCAATACCAAAGTCAGTGATTTTCGCGTATCCGCCTCGTACGACCATAATGTTGGACGGTTTCACGTCGCGGTGGATTATGTCGTTCTCGTGGGCAAATCCGAGTCCCTGCGCGATCTGTGCGATCCATTCGACGATGGTCGCAACGACGGGTATAGCCTCGCCTTCGGCTAGTATTTCCTTAAGTTCCTTGCCGTCGAGATACTCCATGGCCATGTAGGCCATATTTTCATTGCGGCCCACGTCATGGATAGTGACGATATTCGGGTGATTGAGACGACCGGCGGCCTTGATTTCCTGCTGAAAACGCGCTTCGAATTCTTCGATCTCATCACGGCTCAGGTTGAGGTTCACGGTCTTGATCGCGACGGTGCGATCGATCATTGGATCGACTGCCTTATAGACGACCCCCATCGCACCTTGCCCGATGATGCTCAAAATCTTGTAGCGACCAAGCGTCTCAATCATTATTTTTTTGGCAATACAGATTTTCGTTTGGCCTTCACCGTGCGGAAGGATGGGCCCCACGCCGGATGTCCCGCTTCGGCGGGCGCAAGGTCGAAATTGGCATCAAGCTTGAAATTCGCCTCAAACTCTGCACGGCACAGTGTGGTGCGATTGGTCAGGCAATAGCTGAACGCAAGCATCTTGTGCGCTGTCATCTGATTTTGTTCGGTGAGCGCTTCCTTGAGCGCATCCTGAAAACTCTTGATTGCCTTGGTGTAGTCGGCATCCTCGTAAGACTTCATGCCGTCTTGCAGCAATTTTTCACCCGCTGTCAAGGGTTTGACGAGCGTCGTCGGCAAGGTGCGACCGGTCCGACGCAACTCGAATTCGGTTCGCGTTAAACGATATATCGGACCCCAGATTGGGTGCCCGGTTTCGGCTGGGGACAGGTCAAACTTCGGGTCGAGCGTGATTACTTTCTCGAACTCCTCCTTGCAATTGGCTTCTCGGCCACTCAGGCAATGGACAAATGCCATATGTTTTCTGGCGTTTATTTGTTGCGGAGTGGAGAGCAGCCCGCTGTCCAGCGCTAATAGAAAATTGTTCATGGCTTCGTCGTAGGCACCACTGTCGTATTTTTTCAGGGCATCACTCAAATTGGTTTGAGCGCGATCCACACGTTGCTGTTTGGCGACTTCTTCCGGCGTTGGGCCCGACGGTTTGGATAGAGGCACGGCGCAGCCTGCAATCCAGGATATCAACATTACCGACCCAACAAGTCGAATCCACTGCTCTACGGGGCAACTCCAGTTTAATGGTGACGTGCGGATCATTTGTTGACCTCGAATGCGGTTCGCGTAGGCTATTTGCGGCTAAAGGCTACTGAAATCTGTATTTTACGGCAACGTTTTCCTTCGTCCTGACCTCGATGTTGGTCACGTAAGGCGTAAACGTCCCGTTTTTTATTTCAATTTTGTATTTGCCGGGTGTCAACTTGTGCTGCTTTAACGGGGGTGAAACGCCGATTGTCCTACCGTTCACAAATACTTCCCCCCATGGGTCAATACGAAGACTGACGGTTCCCTGCTCACCGGCTTTTGCAATCAATGTCTTCGCCGCATCCGAAGAAGCATCAGTGGCTGCGACCGTTTTTGCAACGTTGGCGATGTCTGCAGGTGACTTCGTCGAGTCTGTTGCAGGCTTCGGCAGCATCAAGGCTGATCCTGGCGAGGGCGCTGACGATGTCGGTGTTGTCAACAAGTCGCTTTGTCTGGCGGCATCAAGAGCGCCAGTGGGGGCGGTGGCTGCAACCGGAGATATGACACTCCCGGCAGCGAGCGTGTTCGTCAAATCGGTCTTTGCGGGCTCCGCCGGTTTTTTTATCAGGACAGCCACGATCAATGCCAAAACCAGTGCGCCCAACACGCTGCCTGCAATCGTGAGCTTTTCACGATCTTTCAAAAATGGTAACGCAACATCGCCCGTGCTCTCCTCACCCAGCGGTCTCAGTGCATGGGTGCCGTTGGCGACGCCTGGCCTTTTGGGCGACATAACCTTTGGATTCGTCGAGGCAGCGCGGTCGGCTAGCCCGGCTCTGGCTTGATCGAAGGCGGCGACAGATTCGCCAACCACGTAGATCTCATGTTCGCGCACGTGCTTGTCGGTGCGCGATCCTTCGTACTTGAACAGCTTGGCATATTCGTCGGAAATGACCGAAACGACGTCGAAGTACGAGCGCGATACGACAATTTGTCCGGGGCGCGCGAAGGTCATGATGCGTTGCGCGACATTGATGCCGTCGCCGACAATATTGGGGTGACCGTTGATGTCGCGCAACAGCTTTACCGGCCCAAGGTTGATGCCGATGCGGACCGAAAGATCTCCCTGCGGTCCGATATCAATGTCTTCCTGCGCGGCATTTTCGGGCAAGCCAAGATCCGCATACGCCCGTTGCAAAAAATCACGCATGTGCATGCTGACGAACAGCGCGTCTTCCGGGTCACCCAGAAAGCTCATCGCGGCACCATCCCCCGTGTCAAGGATGATGCGCTGTTCCAAGGCGATATCTTTCAGCGAATCGGCGAGCAGGGCCGTGAAACGGTCTTTCAGAACGAGCTGCTCTGAGACCGATGTTTTTGAATAGCCGGCGATATCGACAAACACAACGCTGCCGATGAACGTGCGATTTCCCTGATCGAGAATATTACTCACTGTGAATGACTTGATCCTGTGGATGAAGTGACGAGTGCGGTGGGTGAGCCAGACGACAAATTATTTTTACTTCCCGTATGTTACCGAAATCCTGACCGGTTTCGGAACATATCGCGCCCTTGTAGGAGAGGCGATCAGTTAATAATTGACGAATCTGCCCGGCAATCCAGCAGCGCGCCAGAAAGCGACGCGCTGCAGGATGAAGCCAAATAAAGAAAATATCGTGCCAACGAATCCACTGGACGCAGTTGCGATGCCACTTCGCCTGGGTGGCTCTTGCCGCGCATCGGACTTGCCACCGGTCCCGGAAGGCAAAGATTAAAGCGTACCCTGGTCTGGCCCTCCATCTCGTCTGCCCAGACTGCGGTCAGGTTGGCCAATGCACTCTTTGACGCCGAATATGCGCCCCAGAAAGCTTTCGGTTCAACAGCGTGAGTTTCGGTAAGAAAAATTACCGATGCATCCGTCGCGCGTTGTAGCAATGGCAAACAGGCTTTGGTCAGAGCGGCCGGCACCGCGAGATTGATGCGGACGTGCTGCAACCACATATCAACGTCGTGCAGCGCCAGCGGCATGCATGACACAAAGTGGCTCGCGCCGTGGAATATGACGTCAAGTCGACCAAAGGTGGTGTTGATCGCTTGAGCAAATGCGTCCAGTTCAACCTGTGTTGCCTTCAGATAATCCATCGGCAGAATGGCGGGTTGTGAAAATCCTGCGGCGACGATTTCATCGTAAACCGCTTCAAGTTTTGGAACACTGCGACCGTGCAAAATAACTGATGCACCATGCTGCGCAAAGGCGAGGGCGGCGACTTTGCCCAGTCCCTGGCCCGCACCGGTAACAAGCGCGACCCGATTTTTGAGCAGATCAACCGTGGGTTGATAATCAGTGTCCAATGACGCGTGGCTGAGTTTCATTCGATGCATTCGGCAGATTGTAAATGGGCAAGCGAGGCTTTTGCAGCGACGACGCCGTTGCGAACCGCACTTTCCAGGGTCGCTGGATAGTCACTAGCCACGTAATCGCCTGCAAGAAATACGGCTGGGTAGCAGGTTGCCGTTACAGGGCGAACCGCTTGTGGCGTGCACGCAAAGGTGGCAAATTTTTCTGTCACCACCTTGTGCCAGACGGGCGCAGGCAGATCGGGTATTTGTTGCATCAATTCCGCCAAAACGC
>JBKJVA010000016.1:0-5111 GCA_046589675.1 Usitatibacteraceae bacterium | reverse complement strand
TTGCGAAATCTTCAGACAGGTATCGGCCGAATCCCCGCCGCCGTTATAAAAAAAATAGCCGATGTTATGCGCTTTGAAAACTTCGATCAGGCGCTCGTATTCGCGGCGATTGGTTTCGAGGCTTTTCAGTTTGTAGCGACAAGAGCCGAATGCGCCTGCAGGGGTATGGCCGAGGGCTTTAATATTGGCGAGTGGTTCTTTGCTGGTATCGATCAGGTCTTCGGTAAGTGCGCCGATGATGCCGTTGCGGCCAGCATAGACCTTGCCGATTTTCGTCGGATATTTGCGCGCTGTCTCAATCACACCTTGCGCGGAAACGTTGATAACGGCGGTAACACCGCCAGATTGGGCATAGAAGGCGTTACGGGGAGTGGATGTGGACATGGTGACGCGCCAGTTAGATTGAAAAATATTTTTCCGGGCTACTTTGTTACTCGGGCGGAGCCACGCCGCAAAGGTTATGCCGTCTTTTCTAAGCGGAATTGCTATGCCACCAGCGCGGCAAAGATTCTGTCGCGGATTTCTTCGACCTTGCCGACGCCAGAGATTCGTACGTAACGCGGCGCACCGCGCGCGCCCGATGCGGCCCAGTCGCCGTAATACGTAATCAGCGGCTTGGTCTGTTCGTGATAGACAGCCAGGCGCTTCTTGACCGTCTCTTCCTTGTCATCGTCGCGTTGGATAAGATCCTCGTCGCTCACGTCATCTTTTCCCGCCACTTTCGGTGGATTAAATTTGACGTGGTAGGTGCGGCCTGAACCCGGATGGGTGCGGCGCCCTGACATTCGATCGACGATTTCACGGTCATCGACGGCGATTTCAACGACGTAATCAAGTTCCACACCCGCCACTTTCATCGCGTCGGCTTGCGGAATGGTGCGGGGAAATCCATCGAACAGGAAACCCTTCGCGCAATCGCTTTCCTTGATGCGCTCCTTAACCAGTCCGATGATGATTTCATCGGACACCAGCGCACCAGAATCCATGACTTTTTTCGTCGCAATGCCCATCGGTGAGCCCGCCTTCACGGCGGCGCGCAACATATCGCCAGTTGAGATTTGCGGTATGCCAAACTTCTCTTTGATGAAGGTAGCCTGCGTACCCTTGCCGGCACCCGGGCCGCCCAGCAGAATCAGCCGCATGTTTTCGCCCCGTCGTTGTTGTTTTGATTGCTCATTTTAGCGGGATTTGCCGAATATGCCCCGCACCCGCTCCAGGTCTTCTGGGGTGTCCACGCCGGTGGCCAGCGCGCCGTCCCAAATGTGTACCGCGATGGAAAAGCCGTAATACATCGCGCGCAATTGCTCAAGCGATTCAAACTGCTCGGTCGGCGCTGGCACCAGTGTCGTGTAACGCTTGAGGAACGATGCGCGATACGCGTAGATACCGATGTGACGCAGCGCGGGAAAGGTGCTCGGCAAGGTTGTCTTCGAATGCGCAAATGCGTCACGCGCGTAGGGAATCGGTGCACGACTGAAATAGTGTGCAAGGCCTTTAGCGTCGCACACCACTTTCACCACGTTCGGGCTGAAAAATTCGTCAGCGTCAGTGATGACGTGCGCGGCAGTCGCCATCGCCGCGCCGGGATTGATGGCTAACGTTTCGGCAACCCTGGCAATCAATGCGGGATTGATCAGCGGCTCATCACCCTGCACGTTTACGACGATGGCGTCGTCTGGAAGTACCAGTTGTTCAACCACTTCTGCGATGCGGTCAGTACCCTGGGCGTGATCGGCGCGGGTCATCAGTGCAAAATAGCCGTGCCGTTCGGCAGCAGCTTTCACATCCGCATGATCAGTAGCAATCACAATGCGTTGCGCACCGGACTGTCGCGCTTGCTCCGCGACCCGCACCACCATTGGTTTGCCAGCAATATCGGCTAACGGCTTTCCCGGCAGGCGGGTCGAAGCGAAACGGGCGGGAATGACGGCGATGAAGTCCATCATCACCTGCCTCCCTCAGCGCATAAATCCACGCTCTCAGCCACGCACTTCTTCAGCTTTCAATTCGCGCGCCTCGTCGGCCAACATTACCGGTATGCCGTCGCGGATCGGATATGCCAATCGCGCCGAGTAGGAGAGAAGCTCAGATTTGTCGGCAGACATCGTCAGCGGGCCTTTGGTGACTGGGCAAACGAGAATTTCCAGCAGCTTTGGATCAAGTGACATGGTCAGCCCTTAAATGGAGTAATTTTTCCAGTACCAAATCGGTAAAGTCAGTTGGCAATACCGCATCGACGCGCATAAACCACATGCGATCTTCGACGAAAGTGCCACATTTTACCGCGTCCTTTTCGGTCATAAGAATAATCTGGGCGTCCATTCCTGGCATATCGCCAGCCCGATATTGATGGTGGTCGGGGAAAGGTTGGCTGGCGGTCAGCGCAAAACCCAAACCGGTGAGATGCGAAAAGAAACGCTGCGGATGACCGGTTCCTGCGAGCGCGTAGATGCGCATTGTCTGAAATTCGGTCAGCGCATCACGCACGTTGATGCGTCGGTCTGATTTCAGATTTATAAAAAGTTCGTTCGCGAATCTCATATCGAACGCGGGTGTCGCCCCAGAAAAGTGCCATGAATTAGCGTTACTTCCGTTGCGATTGAGGAGAATGGCATCGACTGCGCTCAGTCGCGATGCCGGTTCACGCAGCGGTCCTGCAGGAAGGAGCCTGCCATTGCCGAGACCGCGCGCACCATCGATTACGCAGATTTCAATATCTCGCTGCAATGCATAATGCTGCAAACCATCATCGCTGAGGATGACTTCAACTTCCCCATGATTGCGCAGTAATGTATGCGCAGCCTCTACGCGATCTGCACCTGCGTAAACGGGAACGCCGGATCGGCGGGCGAGCAGAGTGGCTTCATCGCTCAGCACTACACCGTCGACAATTGCGGACTCCACGTGAATCACGTTAGTACTTTCCGCAGTCGACCTTCGTTGATATCCGCGGGTCACGATGCCGCAATGCATCCCTTGAGAACTTAGCGCATCCACTAATGCCAGCAATAAAGGCGTTTTGCCGGTCCCGCCGACCGTGATATTGCCAATGATAATGACAGGCACACCAACAGAATGTGATTTCAGCAGTCCATGTCGATATGCTCTGCGTCTAATTGCGATCAGCAGCCGGAACAGCCACGAAACGGGTCGCAATAAAAATTGCCAATGGCTGCGGCGCTGCCACTCGTTAATAAGCCACGCTTCCATCGTAGGCAATGGTGAGCCGCTATTTACCCGCGGCCTTTGCCTGCGTCGTAAAAGAGATCTTGGTGAATCCCACCAGTCGCGCAGCTTCCATGATATTGACCACCGCCTGGTGCGTGGCACCCGCGTCAGCGCCGATGGCCACGACCGGATCTTTCATGTTTGCAGCAGATGCTGTTTCCCGCAGCACATTTGAAAATGCCTCAACGCCGTTGAATGTAACCGGCGTGTTGTTAACGGCGTACTTACCGCTGTTGTCGACGCCAATGTTGATCACCTGCGGGCGATCCGGTGCCTTTTCGGCGCTGGCTTCAGGCAGGTTGATTTGCAGTTCGGCATATTTGGAATAGGTTGTCGTTACCATCAGGAAGATGAGAATGACCAGCAAGACATCAATCAGTGGAATAAAATTGATCTCAGGCTCTTCGCGCTTCCGGCCCTTCTTGAAATTCACGCGCGCTCACCGTGCAACGTTTCGACCAGTCGAATGCCCTGCTGCTCCATGTCGATCACCATTACATCAACCTTGCTACGAAAATGCCGATAGAAAATCAGTGCCGGGATCGCAACGGCAATACCGCCGGCGGTGTTGTAAAGCGCGACCGAGATACCGTGCGCCAGTTGCGCGGGGTTTGCCCCCTGTGTGCCGGATGCACCGAAAATATCGATCATGCCGATCACTGTACCGAACAATCCCAACAACGGTGCCACGGTTGAAATGGTACCCAAGCCATTGAGGAAACGCTCCATGTCGACCATCACCGCGCGACCGGCTTCTTCCATCGATTCCTTCATTACCTCGCGCGAGCTTTTCACGTTGGCAATACCGGCGGCGAATACGCGGCCTAACAGCGAATTGTTGTTCAGTTTGGTCACCAGCTCGGGTGTGGCACCGGCCGCGCGAAACGCCTGTACGGTGTCCTGAAACAGCGAAGGCGGCAGCACCGCACTGCGCCGCAACGTCCAGAAGCGCTCACCAATGATGGCAAGGCAAATGACAGAACAGAAAATGATGAACCAGATGGGCCAACCTGCGGCCTGGATGATTGAAAGCAAACGAAACTCCCGGATTTACGTTGATGGTTCATTGATGAGTCGTGCGCATCAACTGCTTGGCGCTAGCGCCGGACGTGCCCGCACTTTAGCTTAAGCAGTGCGGGTTTCACAAGTGGCGAAGTCTACACCACGCAAATCACTGTCGCATGGGACCGGCAGCCTGCCATGCGCCGACGGGTTTAACGGCGAACGTTGCTGAATCCGCCAACGCGCACGGAATTTTTTTGTATCGCCTTTTGTATCGCCAATACGCTCCTGCGCGCGCAGAACCCAACTCTCAATCAGGCTGCGTGCTAGTGTCGGCGCGGTGTTTTCACAAAAGTCCGCGTCAGCACACGGCTCCGGACTGGTTTCAAGATTTCATCCACAAAGCTTGTGGATAACTCTGTGGGTTGACAATGACGAGTGACGCTAAGTCTTGAAACCGTAACGATTTTTTCTCTTGCGCTCAAAAATTGCGCATTGATAACTTTCAATTTTTTCAATAACTTATGCGTACTTAGCCCTTGGCACTGCGACCAACTCTACGCCGATCGCGGACGTCAACACATCATTTCTGACGCAGTGGTAGCATCGCGCATGCCCGCCAACCCCCCTGACCAGGCCCCGCTCACTGTTGATGGCGACAGCACCGCATTGCTACCGTCGCCTTCCGCGTCGCGTCGCACCGACACGATGCCCATTTCCGTCACTGAACTCAATCGCCGGGTACGCAATCTCATCGAAGCGAAGTTCGAATTGCTGTGGGTTTCAGGTGAACTCTCGAACGTGACGCGTGCTGCCAGCGGGCATTGGTACTTTGTGTTGAAGGACGACGAGGCGCAGGTACGCTGTGTGATGTTTCGCAA